>JAEZAM010000030.1 GCA_023430465.1 Bacteroidota bacterium
TGGTTGCAGTGCCTCGAATCAATGGTGAAAGTAATGTCGAGTTTGTATGCCAAAATTTCAACGAGGACTTTGTAGCTATGGTCAGAAAAGAATGATGACTGAGTAAGTCAAAATGCCCTGCAGCCAAGAAGGGGTTTTGCAATATGGCGGGATAGAACATGAGCTGGGGTGTAGGTTCATTGGTCAACTTTTGAATAACTTACCAAACGACATTAACATAGACTATCGCCACATCGCAAAGCCCTGACCGTTAGACGCAATTAACCTTTCGATATGCGAGACAGAAAACTGCTATTTCAAACATATTCCGACGCTAGACTAATTGAAGTAGTTAAAAATGCTAAGCAATTTGGCTATGATGAAAGTATTAGGTGTCTTGCGCTTGAGGTGTTGAAAGAAAGGGGTATTACCGAAGATGATCTAGCACTGACCGGAAATCTCACAAATTCAAAATTTGACTACTCGCAGGAGGTGTTTTATTCTTACAATACCGCTTCCAAAACAGCTTTTATAGCCTACTTCGTGGGACTATGTATGCGAGCAATTGATGTTTTTAATTTGTTTGGTATTGATCATCCAGGATTAATCTTTCAATTAGTTTTTGGGTTAGTAATCGTTTCATTTCTTATCGCGCTAACAAAGTCATTTTTTGATCACCTCAACTTTTATAAATCAATAGGCAAAGACCCAGGTACTGGGGATCAACTTATATTTTTTCTATTGGGCATGCCTTTTTACATTGTAATGTATTTTTTTTACAGGAGTCGCATGAAAGAAGAATTGCTGATGATTAATTAACTGCGCCTAACAAGAGGGTTTGCAATATGGCGGGATAGAACATGAGCTGGGCTGTAGGTTCATTGGACAGCTTTTGAATAACTTACCAGGCGGTATTAGCACGGACTCTCGCCACATCGCAAAGCCCTGGCCGTTGTGTGCAGTTCAATCCAGCACCTGTTTTCAAAATTGAATATGAATAAACAATGGCTTTTTGCGATAGTATTATTTCCTGCTCTCTACATTTCGACGGCATGTCAAAAGAAAATAGATTGTTCCCAGATAAGAAATGGAAAGTTTCATTACTTTATGAAAAAGACTAGGGAGAGGGTAAACATTGAGCGTTTTGATAGTCTTCAATTGGAAACTGATTTCAAAGGAGGTTCACCTTTGAGAAGTAAGATTGTGTGGACGTCCGATTGTAAGTATGACATGTACATTAATGCTTACTCCGAAACGAGACTTCCGGGTGACGATTTGATATTTGCTGTCACTCCATCAAAAGTGGAAATTGTATTTATAAATGAAGCTTTCTACATCTGTGACGTCAAAATGGAGGTCTTCAATGAGAAGTTTGCAATGAGAGATACGATATACTTCGGTCACTAAATATGAACTGCACAGAACAAGAGGTTTTGCAATATGGCGGGACAGAACATGGGTTGAGCTGTGGGTTCATTGGTCAACTGTTGAATAACTTACCAAACGACATTAACACAGGCTATCGCCAAATCGCAAAGCCCGGACCGTTACCGGCAACCTTAAACTAGCATACTGCTACTGCAAAAATACAGACTAACAAAACCTATGGGACTATTTGACTTCCTGAAAACTAAAACCAAACCAACAGACGAAGCGACAAAACCGAACCCTACACGACCCGAGTGTGATGTTACGAAGACACAAATCATGGTCAACCTCTTTGCTGTTCCGGCAGACCAAAGAGACGAAGAATGGCGACAAACCTTTTTTGAAAATGTACAGTCCGCAAGTTTTGCTTGTGGCAACCCGCAAATCTTCAATGGTCCAGATGGTTTTCCCTATTTTGTTTTAAGGACACCAGAGTCGCATAAGCCATTCGAATCTTTTTGCATTAGAAACATGAAAGATGACTTTCTGCTCGAAAAGGGTTTTGGCGTTGCTATCAATCCCAAGGAAAATGGCGTTGATTGGGTTTTCTCATATGGCGACATTGTTAATCTGCATTTAAATAAAGAGTTTTACTCCAAGAAAGACAGCGTTGAGTTGGAAAATGTAGAGACAATAAAGAAAGAAGAAAAAGTTTTAATTGCACAACCATCGGAAGGCTACTTACCAAGTCAAACAAGACAAGTGCTAAAATCCTTTCTTCAAAACAACGGAGTTAAAAGACCTAAGCTCATGATGGTATGCCGAGCAATAGAAGGACAAGTAATTCAAGAGTTAGCATTCAATTTGTTTCCGGAAGACTTTCCTTCAACCGAACATTTGAATTACCGCTTGCAACAAATCAGTTGGTTTTTACCAAGACATTACGTTGTTCTTGCATTACCAAATAACTCTAATTTGACAGATGGATTTTCAGACCTTTAGCGTTACGAAAGGCATGCCTGTAACAGCGGTTTGGTGTCATTGGGGCTGGACGTTGGAGCAATCGGCAACATATCGCTATTCAACTTCGGCTCTCGGCTGGACGTTCAACATTGAGCTTTAGTTCTTATTTTCATCATTATTAATTCTAATCGGCTTCTGTTCGGGGCAGACGAATAACGAATACCCCACCGAACGCCAAGCCGATGAACGTTGGTGGCAATTCTATGAAGCGACTATTATACTTTATTTTATTTCTGCATTTAGCAAACCCTACATTTTCTCAAAGTGATTCTGCTACTGTCAAAATTATTGATGATGCAATTCGAAGCAGAAACGGAGATGATGTTATTATTTATGTGGATAGCGCCTTTAGTTATAGTGGACAGCTTAACCCACTCGTAAGAAAAGGAGGCATAAGCGGCTATTACAAAGAACAAAAGACGAGAATAGCGCTAAAGAGAAGCGAGCTGAAGCTTATTAACAGTCAATTTAAAATAAAGAATCGATTTGTGTGGCCTTCGAACATGTTCGCTAACTCCTTCCGGATTAGTCTAGACTCCATTCAAAATATATTTGCCGAGAGTGGATCACCGGTTTTTTCTGAGAAGTACCAAACTCGAAGATTTTTCCTGTTTACCGAGCCTGTCTTCATCCGGAACAAAACTATTGCGGTATTTCGACTAGCTGAAATGTTTGGGCGATCATCTGGTAACGACCTTTTTTATTTTTACAAGAAATCAAATGGGGTATGGAGGCACTATATGGTCTGCGGGCTGGGCGCATGGTAATGAAGATCAACTATTAGCGTGTGAAGAACTGCACATATCCGGCTGACCGAACACGGATGAGCAACAAAATATATTTTCAACTTTTGTAACTTACATTGGCTGCAGTTCCGGGTTGGACGTTATAAAATACCAGCACAGCAGCAAGCCCTGTTCGTTGTGCGCAATGAACTTCCATATGAAGATTCAATTCTATTTGTTGATATTTTTTATTCTACACCACTCTATTAGTAGTGCTCAATCATTATTAAGCAGGGTAGATTCATTGGAAAGACAATATAAATTTTATGAGTTTAAGGACTCCAGTACAATTTATTTGACAAGCCTGGGTTCATTAGAGCGACAATTCCCAAATCTTAAATTTAATCGGATAGACTATGACAAGCGCACTGGATTGACTTACATCGAGGGTCTAGTCGATATTTGTTGCTTTGAGATTATAGTTGCAAATGTTAAAAGAAGGAGTCATCTAAGCAATATTCGACGATTTGGTCATACCAACGAAATAGAAGAAATATCGACGGACTCGAGATATACAGGACGATTCGATCTCGAGGTCAAACTAATGCAAGACGATGTAATTTTGATTGGGCATCCCGGTACTCTATATTGGGGAGCGACAATAGTGCCAATTGGGAAGGTTCTGGCAAATTGAAAGACTGCGCACAACAAGCAGGTTTTCGTCAGCAGGGGGCGATGAATAGATCCTCATTGACAGGGGTACTATCACCTGCATATCCGGCTGACCGAACACGGATGAACAGTAGAATATGTTTTCAAATTTTGTAAATTGGGTCGGCTACAGTTCCGGGCGGGACGTTTTTCAAATGCCCCTCCGGACGCAAACCTGTAGCCGTTACCGGCAAAACTCATGACAGAATATAGGGTCATCATACCAGACGAGAAACCTCGAATTGTTGAGTTTCTTCAAGAGCATTTACCTGGAATAGCCTATGTAAATCGATCATTATTAGACTTTGAACCAAAAGAAGTATTTAGCTGGCATCTCTCTGTGATGATAGATATCGAAGACACGATTGAAAATGGGATGCCTTCAAAAACAGAGCGAGAGTTGTTGCATGAGTTTGACGATTTATTAGACGCAAACATAAAAGGGCCAGACCTACAAAAACCAAATGCTCTTTTTCTTGCTCGAATAACGTGGAATAAGACCCGAGAGCTAATTTGGCGAGTTTTTGATCCAGAAATTGCAAATAGCTATTTGCAACAAATCATTTCTGACGATTCATCAATTCGACAATTTGATTATCGTATTGACCCTGATCCGAACTGGAAATTGACTGAATGGCATTTGAGTGAGATTAAGTGAATAGTACTGCCGGTAACATGGGTTTCTGCTATTTTGGCTGAAGAATATGTAATGATCATCTCGTTCACTAATTAGCTGTGGTCCCGAGGAACGAATAATTCCCAGTATTTGAATATAAAATCAGCAGTAGTAACTTTAGTCAGAGTAAGTCTGGGCTGACGAATCAAGGAATCTCAGCACAGCAACAAGCAATAAGCGTTGGGCCCAAGTGCAACAGGTACAATAATGAAAATAATTATAATAATCATAGTAGAAGTCCTTGCCGGAGCCTTCAATGCACAGGGACAGAGTAATCTGACAAAAAGTGAAATTATAAATGTGTGGTTATCCAAGACTAGAATCTATAATACTTTCGAAGATTCAGGTAATGCTACTTTCAGCCCCTCGGTTAGCAACGAAATTACATTCTTTATTGACAGCCTAAAGAAAAGTGGAATCGACAACTTTATTGTATACACAGAAGCATATCCCGGCTACGTTTCGTTGAATCCATGCAATGATTACATATACCCAATTTATGGATACCTTCTTTGGACAACAGACAATTACCTTGCTATTAAGTCAATAAAAGGGAGGTGCCAATCTTTCGCCACAACAATTGATTCTTTAAATATTTTTGACTTCTTTAGGGACAATAAGGATGAAATACAAAATGAGATTGTTATGCCCGTGATTTTGAGTACGGCGGGAAGTGGGAAGAATCTTACATATACGATGAGTATAATCGATCACGAACCAATCTATTCACTGTATTTAGTTTCTGATAATACTTTTAAGACGGTTAACTTTACTGAAAATGATCTACTAAATGAGAACAGCCTGTTCCATGAACATAATGCAACTCTCAAGGCCATTCAGTTGTGGAAAATAATAGATCGGCGAATTAAATCTATGCGCGATTAAGTCACGCATCATCCGCCCAACAAGGGGTTTTGCGGTATGCGGGATAGAACATGGGCTGGGCTGCGGCTTCATCGGACAGCTTTTGAATAACTTAGCAGGCGGTATTAACACGGACTATCGCCACAACTTGTCCGCCGAAGGTGGATCGCAAAGCCCCGGGTGTTTTAAGCAAGGTTCAAATCTTATCGGCCACTAGCGAACTTGTATTATGTCCACTCTTATCTATAGAGAAATGAGGTCTTCGGATATTTTGCACCTGGCTGAGATGCGGGCGAAAGGGTCAGCAACAAAAGAATATTGGGTTGAGAGAATTACCAATTATTCGGAAGGATTGGTAAATCCCCAGGAAGCTCTGCGCCCTCGTGTTATTTACGTCGCAGTTGAGGATACCCGGGTTGTCGGCTTCGCTGCAGGCCATTTAACCCGACGATTCAATTGCGAAGGCGAACTGCAGTGGATTGACACAGTGGAAACACATCGAAGAAGAGGTATAGCATCGGGTTTGATAATAGTATTGGCGAAGTGGTTCATAAGACAACAGGCATACAAAATTTGCGTCGACCCTGGAAATCATATTGCCCGAACACTCTACAACAAAAATGGAGCTGTCCCATTAAATGAGCATTGGCTTTACTGGACCGACATCCGGGATATTATTCAGAAGCCTCGTTCGCCGATTAAGAACTACGGCGCATGCGCCCAGCTTCGGCTCGTCGCAGTAAAGCTGAAATGCAAACCCTCAACCATGCAATTTTGTCGGGCTATATCCCTAAATTTAAGATAACAGATCAGGGGCAACCCGCACTGCACTGTCCGGTAGACGTAACCTGTAATTACAATGCGACTCCTAATCATATCTATACTGATATTTATGACACAGGCTGCCTGCGGGCAGACATTTTTAGATGCATATAAAAGCTACCGCCTTGAAAGGGCTGACAAAGTTTCAAACGCAAAAGCCAGAAAGAGTCTAAGAAAGTTTATCAAATCGCACATCATAGAAATTGATACAGTCTTCAAATCTTACAAAGCCAGGACTGCTTTCGATTTTAATACTGCCGACACACTATTTCTTGTCTATAACTCACCTGCTGAGTCACCATTTACAAGCGACGTTATAATCTGGTCAGGAAATGACACGATTTCATACAGACAAGCCTTTGAGACAATCCAACCTTTCAGGCATAAAAGAATAATGACTTATGAACCGTTTATTCCAAAATCCGACAAGCCGGATGGGTCGGTGGTCGTGACAGAAAGAGATTCTTTGCTGACGCTTGTTGCCAAACGAGACTTTAATACTATAGATCACTTGGGCGACAATCAAAGCATCAATGGCGGGAGTTATTTCAGTATCTACATCGCTATCAAAGACAAGGGGCGGTATAAGATTGAAGCTTGTTTTCCAAGGCAGTTTATGATCCGTGAGTTGAATCGGGTGCAATGACTATGGCCTTATTGGCATTGGTTATATGATGGGACATGCCGTAATCCCTGACGCTTTTTTTCTCAAAAGTTAAACCGCAAGTTGTCTTTTACGAGTTTCGTCTGGTGTATTGGAAGTTGCAAGAATTTTGCATGAGAGCATGGATATACTTAACCGATGCTAAATTGCCACTGAAACCCTGACTTTGCCTCCGGTGCACCAAGATTTATATTAATAACTGACTCGAATCCCAACCAAATAGAACAACCAAAATCAACGACAATGAAATCAGCCAGCACCACCATCCAGGAATACATTGACACGCTGCCCGAAGACCGCCGCGAGCCGATCAAAAAACTCAGGCAGGTATTTACCAAAAACCTCCCGAAAGGATTCCGCGAGGAGATGAGTTATGGCATGATCGGCTATGTAATTCCACATTCTTTATATCCTGCAGGGTATCACTGTGACCCATCACTGCCCCTGCCCTTCCTGGCGATGGCATCGCAGAAAAATTTTATCGCCGTGTATCACATGGGTGTCTACGCTTCTCCAGAGATATTGAACTGGTTTGAGACGGAATTTCTCAAACGCACCGGCAAGAAAGCCGACATGGGCAAAAGCTGCATCCGCTTTAAAAAGCCGGAAACAATTCCCTATGACCTGCTTGGTGAGCTTGCCCGCAAATTCACACCGCAGGAATGGATAGCGTTGTATGAAAAAAACTATAAGAAAAAGGCATAATAAAACCCGCACTCGGTGCGGGTTTGTGATTTACTTCTTACGGGTATATTTTATCTCCATCATCTTGAATTCTTTTCCGTCGGACCCCTGGCCATACATTTCCATCACATGATTGTTGGCATCGATGATCCTGAATATTTCACGAACATCGGTTTCCTTTCCCGTGCCCGAAGTTGGGTCCACCGATTTTCCTTTTAACGTGATCGTCTTTGAGGCAGCGTCCCATTTGCCTTCCAGCATCATGATGCCCGTTCCCATGTTGTCGATCCATGTACTGATAAAGGCCTTCTTTCCATTGTCAAAGGCCGTTGTACTCATGCCTTCGAAGAGCATGCCCATCATATCGCCGGTATGGCTGCTCTGCTGGTAACGCCCGCCCATGATCATCTTGTTTACTGTTACAGATTTGGATTTCGTTGGAGCCGTACCTGCCGCCATCCACATACTTACTTCGCCCTCCCAGGTGCCGTCGAGGCTGGCCAGCATTTTATGAGGTTCGCCCGGCGTCATGTACTCCTGCCAGTTCTTCATCTCGGCTTCAGTCTGTGCATGAAGGGTAAATGTGGTCAGTGTGGTTGCGAGAACCAGGATTAAGGTTGAACGTTTCATAAAAAAAGTTTTACAAAAGGTACAAAAAAAGCCAGGCTACCCGTGGGCCCTGGCCATTAAATAAATTTTATCGATCAATCGGGAAACCCTGATTTGTCTATGTTCGGGATGATTTTCAACGCGTTCTTATAATAGACCTTTTTCAGAATGGCATCGCTCAGCCCCATGCCATACATTCTCCAGAAGGCGTGGTATTTTTTGTGATAGGGAAAATATTCATCTTCAGTTTCCAGCACGCGGAAGTAGGTGGCATATTCAGCCGGCACCCAACTGTCTTTCCCAAAGAGGATACGATCCTGGTATTTTTCAAAGAAATTCTTCGCCGTTTTGGGTTGCCGCCCCAGTTCAGCTATCACCGCACCAAACTCTACATACATGTTCGGCATCTCATTCATTAGCGAGGAAAGCTTTTCCAGGTTGTTCGGGTACCATCCAAAATGCGCTGCAATGAAAATGGTCTTTGGATGATTGCGAAAAAGATGGTGCTGCTCCTCAATGAGTTTCTCCCATGCCACCGGGTTGTCGTTTCCTCTTTTCCTGCCGGGGTGCGTGGCCAACTCCAGCCAGCGTTCATTCTTTGCATCCATGCTATCCCAGAAGGGCTTTGGGTCCGCCGTGTGTATCAATACGGGTATCTTCAATTCTCCGGCTTTCTTCCAGACCGGATCAAGCCGGGGATCGTCAACAGGAACCCGAACACCTTTGTTATCCTTTACAGAAAAGCCCAGATTTTTGTAAACCTTCAGCCCATTCGCTCCGTTTTTTACATCCTCCTCCAACCGGGCAGCCGCTTTTTCCGCCCACCCTTCTGTACCCACGCCATTGAAGTCCACATTGGCAAAAACAATGAAACGTGAAGGCGCATTCTTGCGGATGTTAGCGGCTGAACGAATGATGCGGTCGCCACTTTCACCGCTGAGGTTGACCATCACCCGCATGTTCATTTTGTCCATCTCCTTTGTCAGCGTGGAGAGATCCATGTCCGGCATGCCGAACTGGTGGTTATGAACGTCGATGAAGGGGAATTTTGCTTTAGTTATGATCTTGCCCGGCACTACCAGCGTAGAAACCGGATCGTATGTTTCGAAGTCCATCTTTTGCTGCGTAAAGGCGGGTATTGCTGCCAGCAACAGTAATGTCGTTGTGATGTTGTTTCTCATATTATCTAAGCTAAGAATGATTGGCGGATGTGCCATTACCACCGGTCATAATGATGCGTCTATGCAGGGTCGTCAGCGGGTGTGGGAATTTCCACTAAAAGACTGCTACCTGCACCGGGCGAGGAAACGATCTCAACCCGGCCCTTGTAATACTCAACCCGGTTGTAAATATTGTTCAGGCCCAGCCCGCGTTTTACAGTATCCGGATTGAAACCGCAACCGTTGTCGCGAATGGCCAATGCAGTTTTCACTGGCGTTGCAATGAGAGTGATCGTGGCTTCCGTTGCGCCGGAATGGTTCAGGATATTACTCAGTTGCTCCTGGGCAATCCGAAGGAAGGACATTTGTATCTCGGGCTTGAGTTTTATTTCCTCCACAGCAACCTGTCGGCGAAACTGGATCGTAAGTTTTTCTGAGCCATTAAGGTTCTGTACGAGTTCATCAAGTGCCGCATCCAGGCTGATGTCCCGGAGGGTGCCGGGTGTGAGCTTATGACTCAGCTTCCTGATCTCCCGGATGGCCTCCTGCAGGTAATCGAGGGAGCGCTTTACAAAAGGCTGCGCTGCGTCCACTTTTTCCATCGACACTTCCAGCATGAGTTTGGCGGATGTCAATATCTGGTTTACGTTATCATGCAGCTCATAGGCAAGATCCCTTCGCTCTTCTTCCTGGGCACTCATGATCGCCTGGATGATCTCGCGCTTTTTCTGTTCCTCTTCCTTCGCAAGCTGCTGTTCCAGTTCGCGTTTATGGGTAATATCCAACGCAACGCCGCCGAGTAATCGAATGCCGTTCTCCGCTTCAAGCGGGAATTTTACCACATGATACCACTGATCCTTTCCATCGGGGCCAATGCCTTTTTCAAATACCTCAATGGATTGATTCGTATCCCAAACGATCTGGTTGTTCTTCACAAACTCATCGGCTATCTCTTTGGGGAAAATATCATAGATCGACAGACCGATCGTGTTTTCGGTCACCTGGAAAGCCTTCTTGAATCCGTCATTGATGAAACGGAAGTTCTGGTACTCATCCACGATCCATGTCATGTTAGGCGTATTGGACATGAATGAGGAGAACAAGTGGCTGAACTCACGGAGCTGTTGCTCCGCATGTTTTCTTTGAGTAATGTTTTTATGTGTACCGATTATCCGGCCAGGTTTGCCATCGGGTGTACGATCAACCAGCATCCCCCGGTCAAGTATCCAGATGTATTCGTTAGCCCGGTTCATGATCCTGTACTCGATAGCGTGGGATGTGATGGTGCCATTTACATATTGTTCGTCCAGTTCATCAATGAGGTGGAGATCTGCAGGATGTATCCTGGTTTTCCATTCTGTGATGGTGTTGGCGAATTCATAATCCTCGTACCCCAGCATTTTTTTATAGTTCGCGGAGTAGTAGATCTCATCAGTCTGGAAGTTGAATTCCCAAAGGCCATCGCCCGTTCCGTCCACGGCAAACTTCCAGCGTTCTTCGTTTCGGATAAAGGCCTGCTCTTCCAGCTTCCGCCGCGTGATGTCATAAGTGGTGATACAAATGCCGTTGATGCGCCCCTGCGGGTCACGCTGTGGAATCAGATTGATCAGCAGCCACACATCACCGCTGGCAGGCGTGTGATAACGGGCCTCGTATTCCTGGGTAACACCGCCGAAAGATTCTGTCAGCATTTGCCGGAAAGCATCACGTCGATATTCAGGCAGAAGGTCGATGAAATAAGGCGTGCCATTTTCGTAATCGTCTACGCTATACAATTCAAGCAGCTTGTTACCTTCATCATTTGCCAGCAACAATCGCCCCTCCATGTCAAGCAGGAAGATCCCGCTTTTCACACCCGACAGGATCGATTTTAGGTATGCCGGATCAGGTGCCGTCAGCGGCAGGTTTTGCGCAATATGATATAAGATGGGTTGGCCGGGTGACGCAATAGGGGTGGCCGCAAATATCATAGGGTGGAATGGATGCGGGGTGGCTTCAAACTCGTGTCTGAAACCATGATTGTCCGGCCCGAGGATCTGTTCTTTTGCAGGGAACCCGGGTATGTCATGGAGATGCCTGCCAACAATATCCGGCACTGTTGTCCGCAGCGTATCACTGGCGGCAAGGACACGCAGATCCTCGTCGGTCAGGCACCAGTTAAGTCCCTGTCGGATGCTGGTCAGGTTCGGTATGGCAGCATTATTATTCATTCAACACGTTACTAGTGGGCTTCGAGCCAGTTTTCGCCGGACCCGCATTCCGCGATCACCGGCACATTGTTCGGCAGGATCATGGCCTCCTGCATATTTTCCAAAATCAGGGGTTTTAACACGTCAACCTCTGAGCGGTGGGCATCGAAGATCAATTCGTCATGTACCTGGAGGATCATCCGGCTGCGAAGACCCGCCTTATCGATAGCGGCAAAAACCCGCTGCATCGCCAGCTTGATCATATCCGCCGCAGTTCCCTGTATGGGGGAGTTGATCGCATTTCGCTCTGCAAATCCTCTAACGGTAAAATTAGCCGAGTTGATATCCTTCAGCCATCTTTTCCGGCCCATGAGTGTCTCCACATAGCCTGTTTCCCGTGCTTTGTTGATCGTGTCATCCATATAACGCTGGATGCCCGGAAACTGTTTTTTATAATTATCAATGATCTCTTTAGCCTCTGTTCTCGATATCCCAAGGTTGTCCGCAAGCCCGAATGCACCCTGGCCGTAGATGATACCAAAGTTCACACTCTTCGCCTTATACCGCATTTCTTTCGTAACGTCTGACTCAGCTACATTGTATACACGGGCGGCTGTTGCCGTGTGAATGTCTGTGCCGCTACGGAAGGCAGCACACATATTTTCGTCACCGCTGATGGCGGCTACAATACGGAGTTCAATCTGTGAATAATCAGCGCTCACCAATACATGATCAGGGTCCCTGGGAATGAAGGCCTTTCGGATCTCTTTTCCACGATCAGTGCGGACAGGAATATTCTGCAGGTTCGGGTTGTTGCTGGCAAGGCGACCTGTTACTGCCACAGCCTGGCCATACGTAGTGTGGACCCGGCCGGTACGGGCGTTGATCAGTTGCGGCAAGGAGTCAACATAGGTTGATTTCAACTTCGTCAGCTCCCGGAAGGTGAGAATATCATCCACGATCTGGTGACCTTTGGCGGCCAGTTTCAGCAACACATCTTCTCCCGTCTGATACTGACCCGTCTTGGTTTTTTTTGCAGAGGTATCCAGCTTGAGCTTGTCAAATAATACTTCACCCAGTTGTTTCGGCGACGCAAGGTTGAAGCGTACGCCCGCCTGCTGGTAGACACTTTCTTCCGCCTTTCGTGCATCTTTATCCAGCTCTACCGAGTAGTCGTTGAGGAACGCCGTATCAACCTTCACGCCTTCATATTCCATGTGCATCAGCACACGCACCAGCGGATTTTCCACTTCATTGAATACCCGGTCAACTTCACGGGCTTTGATAAGCGGTGCAAATGCATTTTTCAATTGTAACGTAATGTCTGCATCTTCGGCGGCATAGTCTTTTATCTTTTCTATAGGGACATCGCGCATGTTACCCTGGCTCTTTCCTTTCTTCCCGATCAGGTCTTCGATGGGTACGGGTTCGTAACCAAGAAATTTTGCACTGAGAAGGTCCATGCTGCGTTTACCATCCGGCTCGATCACGTAGTGAGCAAGCATGGTGTCAAACAGTTGACCGCTCACCTCCACTCCATACCACTTCAGTACCAGCAGATCATATTTCAGGTTCTGCCCGATCCATGTGCGGGACGGGTCATTGAAAAGCGGGGTAAATTTTGAAAGCACCTGCAGTGTCGCTTCGCGATCGGCGGGGCAGGGAACATACCAGGCCTTGCCGGGCGTGACGGAAAAACTCAGTCCTACAAGTTCTGCATCGTTCGCATCAATACCTGTGGTTTCTGTATCGAAACTTATCTCCTGGTGTTGCTGCAGTAAGGTAATTAGTTTATCAATCTCTTCAGGACTCTGTGCGGCGAGGTATTCATGCGGGGTATTATTGATGTTCCTGTCAGGGCTCAGGCTTTCGATGGCCGCCTCTTCCGCTGGTGCGGGTGCCGCCTCCTTTTTGGCCGCAGGCTCAATGATATTGCCGAAGAGATCGGTTTGAACGGCCTCGGCGGCCGCGGGGAAACTATTAAATTCTTCACCCAGGATACGTTTGCCGATTGTCTTGAATTCAAGTTCGGTGAAAAGTGTTTTGAGTTTTTCCTTATCCCATTCCTTTAGCCTGTAATCTTCTTCATGGAACTCGACAGGCACATCAACAATGATGGTTGCGAGCTTCTTCGACATGATCGCATCTTCCCGGCCTTTCCTGATCTTCTCTCCCAACGCCCCTTTGATGGTATCAGCATTGGCCAGTACCTGCTCCAATGTGCCGTATTCAGCCAGCAACTTGGCCGCTGTCTTTTCCCCCACGCCTGCGATGCCCGGAATATTATCCACGGCATCGCCCATAAGCCCAAGGATATCGATGACCTGTGAAACTTCACGAATATTCCATTTCGCGCAGACTTCTGTGGGTCCCATGATCTCAACATCACCACCCTGGTATCCGGGTTTATAGATCCTGATCTGGTCTGTAACAAGTTGACCATAGTCTTTGTCCGGAGTCACCATGAACACTTCATACCCCGCCTTTGCCGCCTGGATGCTGAGTGTGCCTATCACATCGTCCGCCTCGAATCCATCCACTTCCACTACAGGGATATTGAAGGCGCGGATGATGGATTTGATATCGGGGATGGCAGACAGGATATCTTCCGGTGCTTCCTGTCGATTCGCTTTATATGCTTCAAAATCCGTGTGCCTGCCGGTGGGTGCTTCGGTATCGAAACATACTGCAAGGTGAGAGGGCTGTTGTTTGTTTATGAGATCAACCAGGGCATTGGTGAAGCCGAACTGGGCATTGGTGTTTTTGCCTTTTGATGTAAGGCGGGGGCTGCGGATAAGGGCATAATAGGCACGGAAAATCAGTGCCATCGCATCCAGCAGGAATACTTTTTTCGCCATCCTGCTAAGGTAGTTATTTCGGGGAAAGCCAGAGGGCGAGAAAGACGAAAGCCACGGTTAAAAAACCGCGGCTGGCTATAAACTAAACTCTGCTTTAAAGAAATGATTGGTGCCGGCTTATTTCGACTCGCCCGCCTCTGTCACGGCCGGTGTATGATTGATCGCAGGTGCGCTGTTTCTGACAGGAAGTGATCCACTGAAAGCCGCAGTTTCATGCTGCTCAGCGGGTATCATCAGGGAGCCTTTGTCCTTGTGAATGAAATTGAGATACAGGGCGAAGAAAAGTAAATTGAATGCAAAAAAATTCAGCACTTTGCGAAGGCGGCTTTTCATGGTTGTTGTTTTTCTCTTTGGATATTAGGATGATGTCCAAAAATAAATAAAACACTTAGAAACCTGAAGCCTTCAGCAACGGTTCTGGCAAAATCGGGCATAAGTACTGAACCCCGATTCGTAAAACTACGAGCCCGTTATTTTTTCAGTTCCTCCAACTGCTTCTGCAGCGTGAACATTTCGTCACGCAACCGGGCAGCTTCCATAAAATCCAGGTCCCTCGCCGCTTTTTCCATTTCCTTTTTGATCTTCGCCACCGCTTTCTCCATTTGCGGGATTGTTTTGTATTCAGCCTGTTCCTCCGCAGCCTGCGGCACCAGCCCTTCGTCCGGCGCAACAGCATATGGGTTAGCAGCATCATAACCACGTATGTCGAGAACAGATGTTTGGGCAAAAACCTGCTCCTTGCTTTTCACCACGGTTTTGGGAACGATGTTATGCTCGATGTTGAAAGCGATCTGTTTCTCCCGCCGCCGCGATGTTTCATCAATCGTTCTCTGCATGCTCTCCGTCATCTTGTCGGCATAGAAGATCACGAGCCCGTCAACATTCCTCGCGGCGCGGCCCGCTGTCTGGGTCAGCGACTTTTCATTGCGAAGAAAACCTTCCTTGTCTGCATCGAGAATGGCCACGAGCGACACTTCCGGCAGATCGAGCCCCTCTCTCAGGAGGTTGACACCAACCAGTACATCTATTTCACCGAGGCGCAACTGGCGCAGGATCTCGACACGCTCCAGCGTATGCACCTCGCTGTGGATGTATTTTGATTTGATGTTTATCCGGTGCAGGTACTTGTCCATTTCCTCCGCCATTCTTTTGGTAAGCGTGGTTACCAACACCCGGTCACCCTTGGCAACACGTTTATCGATCTCATCGAGTAGGTCATCTATCTGGTTGACACTCGGGCGTATCTCGATCGGTGGATCAAGCAGACCGGTTGGGCGAACCACCTGTTCGATCACCACCCCACCTGTTTTTTCCAGTTCGAAATCATCCGGCGTGGCAGAGACGAAAATGGTTTGATTGAGGAGGGCCTCGAATTCATGAAAGTTCAACGGCCGGTTATCCAGCGCACTTGGCAGCCGGAACCCGTAGTCTACCAGGATGAGTTTACGACTACGGTCACCCCCATACATGCCGCTTACCTGCGGCACGGTCTGGTGGCTTTCATCGATTACCATCAGGTAGTCTTTGGGAAAATAATCCAGTAAGCAGAATGGCCGCGTTCCAGGCCGGCGACGATCAAAGAACCTTGAATAGTTTTCGATGCCATTGCAGTAGCCGAGCTCCTTGATCATTTCAAGGTCATATTCCACACGTTCTTTCAATCGCTGTGCTTCGATCAGTTTTCCCGTGCTCTTGAAATATTCGACTTGCGCTCTCATCTCATCCTGGATCTCATACATCACCTGCTGCAAGGTGTCTTTCGGCGCTACATACAGGTTGGCCGGGAAAATTGCGGCATGATCGAGTTTGCTTTGACGTTTACCCGTGACCACATCGATTGTTTCGATCTCTTCGATCTCATCACCAAAAAAAGTGATGCGATATCCATGGTCCGCATAGGGAAGATTGATATCAACGGTATCACCTTTTACGCGAAAAGTGCCGCGATTGAAGTCAATTGTCGTGCGATTATAAAGTGAATTGACCAGCGAGTGCAGGAAGCCCTGCCGGGAAAGTGTTTCTCCTTTTGCGATACGCAAAATGCTGTTCTCGTAGTCGGTAGGATTTCCCATACCATAAATACAACTTACGCTGGCAACAACGATGATGTCGCGTCTTCCACTTAGCAGGCTTGATGTTGCCCGGAGCCGGAGTTTGTCCAACTCTTCATTGATGCTCAGATCTTTTTCGATGTATACATCACTCACGGGCATGTATGCTTCGGGCTGATAGTAATCATAGTAGGAAACGAAATACTCAACGGCATTCTCCGGGAAGAACTGGCGAAACTCACCGTATAGCTGTGCAACAAGTGTTTTGTTGTGCGTGAGTATCAGCGTAGGGCGCTGTACATTCTGTATCACATTTGCGATGGTGAAAGTCTTGCCGCTGCCGGTTACACCCAGGAGGGTCTGAAACTTTTCTCCTTCGAGCAAACCCTGGGTGAGCTGTTGTATAGCGGTTGGCTGATCGCCGGCCGGTGAAAATGGACTGTTTAATTTGAAAGGCATATTGCAAGTTAACCATTCCATTACCTCGCCGGAGGGATGAAAATCGTAGTTCTTCAATCAAAGTGTCGTAGAAGCCCTTTAAGTGTCGCTTTATTTGAATATGTGTTATCACTTATTCTGTGATAATAGATGATCGGAAGTTTGTCTGTTGGGATTCAAGTAAAGATTTTTACTTACCAATTTCCGAGACAAGAGATCATCCATTTTCTATGAAACAAACCGTCTTACTGACCTGGTTCGGCATTTTGCTGTTATCCTGCCCCGCGCAGGAGTTTCAGTTGATCAAGGATATCAACCCAGGTGTTTCCAGCAGCAACATCAGTTTTCTTACACGGGCAGGCAACCTGCTTTTTTTTGCAGCCAATAATGGCGTTAATGGGATGGAGTTATGGAAAAGCGATGGTACGGCCGCGGGCACGGTGATGGTAAAGGACATTCGCCCCGGCGGCTCCAGCAGCAATATCGGTTATCTCGCAGCCGCAGGCTCCCAGGTTTTTTTTGTGGCCAACAATGGCAGCAGCGGCGCAGAGCTATGGAAGAGTGATGGGACAGAGCAGGGAACGGTGATGGTTAAAGATATCAGGTCTGGTTCCATGGGCAGCAGCCCTTCGGAGATGTTATTTGTAAATGGCATACTGTATTTCGCGGCAGACAATGGCCTGAGTGGCGTGGAGATATGGAAGTCAGATGGTACCGCCGCGGGGACACAGATGATCCGCGATATCAACAGTGGTTCGGGTGGAAGTTATCCTTCTTCGTTCGCTGTGCTGGATGGACTTGTCTATTTCAGTGCGGACAACGGTGCCGCCGGCGCAGAGCTCTGGCGGACAGATGGCACGATGGCCGGTACGCAACTGGTGGCCGATATAAATGCAGGAGGAGCATCGTCTGCTCCCTCGGGATTGACTGCCTCCGGCAACACACTCTATTTCGTAGCTGAAACGGGAGCTGCGGGCCGCGAACTTTGGAAATCGAATGGCAATGCAGCCTCTACCACTTTGGTAAAGGATATCCGGCCGGGCTCAGAAGGCAGTTATCCCTCGTATCTGCGAATGTTGCAGGGCGACCTGTTCTTTGCCGCCGACAATGGGACACAGGGTAATGAACTGTGGCGGTCAGATGGCACTGCTTCAGGGACCTACCTGGTGAAAGATATCAACCCGGGCGCAGGCGGCAGCGTTACAGGCAATTTTTCAGAAGTGGTAAATGTGCTGGTTTTCCCTGTTGACGGTGGTGCCGGAATAGTGAAGATGTGGCAAAGTGATGGCAGTCCCGCCGGCACGTTTCCATCTACAGTCATTCCGACCCCTAATCCGGGCGAGATAAGAGAGGTTGTCGAAATGACGGGTAATGTACTCGCAAGCATACAGGAAGGCTACATGGGCCGGGAGCTATGGTCAATGGCTTACAGCAGTGTGTTACCCATGCGCTGGGAAAGCTTCACCGGCAAATTGACTGTAAGTGGTGCTGCCTTGCTATGGCAGACCTCGGGCGAGCGAGACATGGAGCGTTATGTTGTGGAATACAGCCGTGATGGCCGGCAATTTTTCGAGCTTGGTGAAGTGCCTGCGATAAACCGGGAAGGCGTTCAAACGTATCAATATTCAGATCCCAATAAATATCCAGGAAAAATATATTACCGTATCCGCGAGATCTCGCGTGATGGAACTACTGGGTACTCGGCGGTGATCGTACTTACGCGGAAAGAGACGAGAATCATGGTTTATCCAAACCCGGCGACAGATCGCATCAGTATATCAGGTTGGGATAAGGGCGAGGTGAAAATTCATGATCAGCTTGGACGCCTTGTTCTGACCCATGTACCTTTAACCGGGTCGGAGATCCTGAACATTGATATCACCACGTTAACGCGTGGCGTATATTATCTCAGCGGTGGCACCGCTTCTACGCGGGAGCAGTATTCATTTGTGCGCCGGTAGTTATTTCGAAGCCGGTTTCAATTTTCTGTTTACATACGAAGAATAGTCCGCCAGCACGGGCTGATAATCTGAGAACATCAATGGTGAGGTCAGCATGAAATCGGCTGTTGCCCGGTTGCAGGCAGTTGGTATGTTCCAGGTGGCGGCTACGCGTAACAGGGCTTTGATATCGGGGTCATGTGGCTGGGCTTCCATGGGATCCCAGAAGAAGATCAATACATCCAGTTTACCTTCCGCGATGCTCGCCCCGATCTGCTGGTCGCCGCCGAGCGGGCCGCTCAGGAACTTCTGCACAGGCTGCCGCAGCGCGGCTTCAAGAAGTGATCCGGTGGTGCCTGTAGCAAATAAGATATGCCGTGACAGTGCTGTTTTATTATAGATGGCCCATTCGATCAGTTCATCTTTCATGTTATCGTGTGCAACAAGCGCGATTCTTTTTTGACTCCCGAGGATGCGAGCGTTCATTCTGCTTTTTAGATAAAGGTAGGGAGGATAACGCGCGATCTTATGTGCTGAAAATAAAAAAACCCTGCTAGTGAGGCAGGGTTTCAGGTTGGAAGAGAAAATTTATTTGAAGTCTGCGGAGACAGTGATCTTTGGTTCTTTCGCTACTTTACCGCCATCGATCGGAGCGCCGGTGATACCGAAGTCAGCGAGTACGATTGAGAAGTTAGCTGCGGTGCTGATCGCGCCATCTTTCACTGTGATGGTTGCGGGAGTCTTGATCTTTTTTTCCGTGCCCTTCACTTTCAGTGTACCTTCTACATTGGCTTTATATGTGCCGTTCTTAGCAAAGTCCACATCTTTCAGGTTGGTGATGTTTCCTTTGAAAGTAAATGCGGGATGAGTATCGGAATTCATCCATTTTTCACCGTTGAAGTGGTCCTGGATGGTAGGGTTGGTGAATGCAAAGTTTTTCACGTTAGCTTCAAACGCCACGCTACCGGTTTTGGTATCGAGGGCTGCTATAGTAGTCTTATTCTCAGCTTTCGGCAGCGCATCAATTGCGGTGCTTGCGTCAAAAGCAACTGTGGCAGAGGTAGTGGTTTTCTTTTGGGCGAACAGGGTACCCGTAGTTGCAACCAGGGCAATGATAAGGAGTGATTTTTTCATTTTGAGTTTGTGTTTGTGGAAAAAAGAGTTGATTATTTATTGAGTGTGCTTCGTTTGAATGAGATGTTATAGGCGTCCAGCGTTTCGGAATAAAAACTGCCGCTGCAGGAACCTTTGACGGAAACGCTGTCACCTTGCTTGAGTGTGCGTGCTTCATCGCGGTATTGTTCCTGGAAGGCGAAGATGGCATAATCGCCGGTGTCGGGATCTACAAATTTGACATTCACCGTGGCGGTGTCCGGTGCTTCAAGTTCGCTGACGATGCCGTTTACCGTTATGATCTTTTCCCGGTATTTGCTGTTGGCGAGGCTGTCGTTAGCGCGGAACTCGCGGATGAATGTGATAGCATTGGTGGTGAATGCAGCTTTCCGTTCTTTAGTGGGGGCGAATTTTTCAGTGGCAACGATGATATACACTATGGCAAGGATGATAACGACTGCCAATCCTCCGAGCAGGATTCTCTTGCGCCAGGGGTTTTTCTTTTTTGTCATGTTGCTCATGGTTTGGCGTAAACGCGGATCGGTTGGTTTTGTTCAGCGTTGTAAAACAAATATACAATGTTTAAACATTGAAAATGGGTGTCTGGCCATAAATAAATGCAAAAAGCCATCCGGCGCGGACCGGACAGCTTTCAACTTACTAACCCACCCTCCAGCCAGACGACTGAGGATGAAATATTTATGCGGTTTGGGCTTCTTTGATCTTTTCCCTGATCTTGCCTTCAATTTCTTTAGCAAGCTCGGGATTATCAATCAGCAGTTGTTTCACTGCTTCACGGCCCTGGCCTAATTTATCTGTGTTATAGCTGAACCAGCTACCGCTTTTTTGAACGATGCCAAGTTCTACACCCATGTCAATGATCTCGCCGGTCTTGGAAATACCTTCACCGAAGATGATATCAAATTCTGCAGCGCGGAATGGTGGCGCCACTTTATTCTTAACGACTTTAACCTTGACACGGTTGCCTACAGCTTCATCTCCATCCTTGATTTGTGTGCTGCGGCGGATATCAAGACGGACAGATGCATAGAACTTAAGGGCATTACCACCAGTGGTAGTTTCCGGGTTGCCAAACATCACCCCGATCTTTTCCCGGAGCTGGTTGATGAAGATACAGATGGTGTTTGTCTTGGAAATGGTTGCAGTGAGTTTCCGCAGGGCCTGGCTCATAAGACGTGCATGCAGCCCCATCTTGCTGTCACCCATTTCGCCTTCCAGCTCACTCTTTGGCACCAGGGCAGCCACAGAGTCGATCACCACTACATCCAACGCGCCCGAAAGGATCAGCCTGTCAGCGATCTCAAGTGCCTGCTCACCATAATCCGGCTGGGAGATCAGGAGGTTATCTACGTCAACTCCGAGTTTCTGCGCGTAAGCGCTATCAAATGCATGCTCCGCATCGATGATCGCACACATACCGCCTTTTTTCTGGGCTTCTGCGATCACATGCGTTGCTACTGTTGTTTTACCTGAAGATTCCGGCCCGTAAATCTCAATCACCCGTCCACGCGGCAGACCGCCAATGCCCAACGCTACGTCCAGACCAATCGAACCGGTAGATACCACTTCCTGCAGCACTTCCGATTTTTCATTCATCATCATCACACTCCCTTTCCCATAATCCTTCTCAATCTTATCCATTGTAAGCTTGAGCGCCTTGAATTTTTCACTGTTCGTTGACATGTCGGTAGATTTTTCAGTTTTTGCCATTTCCAAAATTATGATTTCACTAATGCCGTTCTCAATAAGTTATGAACAAGAAGTCAAAACTAAATCATTTAGCATTAACTTGCTAATATTTTTTGGTTTTTTTCCTCGGCAGAGGATGTTTTTTTACTGAAAACTCCTCGTGGTAATGCCCGATTTTGCCGGTTGATCTTCTCAGGGAAGAATGCCATCCGCCCATACACCCAGCAGCATCGAAACCACCCCGAGCAACAGCCCGGCATAGATCTCCCGCTGCGTATGGTCCGAAACGATCAGGCGGGCCGTACAAACCAGCCCCGTCAACAGAATAGCGCCAGCAATATAAATGGTATAGGAAGTTGCCTGTGTCAGGGCCAGCAGGCAGATAAACGCGACCAGAATACCCATGGAAATGGCGTGCATGCTGATCTTCATATAAATATTGGCCAGCAGTCCCAGGGAAGAAGAAATAAAAATTGCCAGCGATAATTGTACGATCTCCCGGGCAAACTCGGCCTGGTGACGCATCACATAGGCCATCCAGAAATAATAAATTCCACAGGCGATATAGGGTATGATCCGCTCCTTCTGCGTCTTCAGGTAAACAGACTGCACAAAGCCTAAGGCTTTGGCCAGCAGTACTGTTACGAGTGGAAAAAAACTATAAAGAAGAAAAAACCGGATGATGGTCCGCAATTTTTCCCCTGCTGTAAAACTCGAAAAAAGCACCGGCTGAATGATCAGGAGCAGTAACGCAATGTAGACCGGCACGAAAAGAGGGTGAAAGACATAGGAAACCAGCCTGGCCGCCGCCCGCAACACCACATTCTGTGGCTGATGGCTCGTATCCCGAAGCTCTGTAATCCCATTTGTAGCGGTAACGCCCAGCCTGCCCTCCATGCTTTTAACATTTGCCGCAAAGTAAGTGATTATTAAAAAACAAACAGGCGTATTATATTTACCGCACTATGAAAGTTCAACCACAGCCCCTTCATCGAAATACCGGCCATTGCCTGCGGGTAGGGTTGGTTGGGATCCTGATGATCCTGCTGGCCCAGACGGTCGGGGCGCAAAAAAATTACGTTAGCAAATACAGACCGCTCGCTGATTCGCTTTCCGCGGTGTATGAGATTCCGGCCGGCGTGATACTCGCTGTTGCTATTGTTGAGTCAGGTGGTGGCAACAGCCGCAATGCCAGGCTGCTCAACAATCATTTTGGCATCGTCGGCAAGAACAACCTGCTGGCCACGAAGGGCATCCGCACCCGCTACAAACAATACCCATCCGTCGCTGCATCATACACAGCATTCTGCCAGCTACTGACCCGCAAGAAATTTTACAAGAAATTGAAAGGGGAGAAAAAAGCAAAGGACTGGATTGAAGCCATCAGCAAAGCGGGCTATTCCGAATCACCGAAAGAATGGGTGAAACGCGTAAGCGAAACCGTAAAGAAATACAAACTTGACAAGAAGTAAACGATGAGCCCGAACCGACGTGTTGTATTGTTTGTAGTGATCAGTACTTTTTTACTGTTCGTTGTCTCCACCGTTTCCATACTTACAGGGTTCACCTGGGAACCGCTTGCCCGGGTCAACCTCGTAGCAGACGTCATCAGCCAGCCAACCCTGGTCGCTTCCAGCACTGATGCGGACAGCAATACAGTTGTCACGGTCGTCAATACGCAAAAAGACCTGTCGCTTTATCATAAGGCGAATACCATAACACAATTCAACCCCGACTCCAACACGGCGACACTGCAACGTTTCCTTGCAAAACTGCAGGAACTGCGCCGTACGAAGAAAGGCCGGATCCGGATCGCTTATTTTGGCGACAGCATGATCGAGGGGGACCTGCTCACCCAGACACTCCGGCAATTACTACAAAAGGAGTTTGGTGGTAGTGGTGTAGGTTTCGTTCCTGTAAATTCACCCGTATCAAAATTCAGGCAGACAGTCACTGCGGACTGCTCCGATAGCTGGACAGATGATAACTTCAAAGGCAAGAACACACGTCTCTATCTCTCTGGTCATAGCTACACCACCGGGTCGGGGTGGATCACCATGACCGATCGCACGGTGAACGACTCAAATGCACAATTGGAAAAATCATTGCTTTGCGGGCAGCAGACAACTCCTGTTTCTATCCGCGTCAATGATGCTCCTTTTTCCCTGCAGGCACCGGCACCCCTGAACCGCATTGTGCTGCAACGTGGAAACGGCCAATCCATCAAAGTCGCCATGAGTAATCCGGCGTTGCCGGTTTATGGTCTGTCGTTCGAAACCGCTGACGGTATCTTCGTTGATAATTTTTCATTTCGCGGGATTACCGGTGTGGAATTTGGCAAAGTCGATTCCGCTTTTTTATCCGCAATTGCTGCGGGTAATCCATATGATCTTGTGGTAGTACAATATGGTGTAAACCTTTTGTTCAAACCCAATGAAAAGAACTTCAGTTGGTACGCTAAAATGATGCAGCCTGTAGTACGGAAGCTGCGCAACTGTTTTACAAACTCGGATTTCATTATCGTTAGCACCGCAGATCGGGCCTTCCGCTACGCGGACGGATATCGGTCAGCAGTTGGCATCGACTCGCTCATCAAAGTTCAGGCACAACTCGCCTGGAATACAAACAGTGCTTTTTATAATCAATTTGCAACTATGGGAGGCACCAATTCAATAGTGGATTGGGCGAGGCAAAAGCCGGCACTGGCTAACCAGGATTATGTGCACCCGAATCACCGCGGCGCGGCCATCCTCGGTGAACTTTTCTACAAAGCGCTGATGAAGGAGTACCATAAATATGAACTGACACACCCCTAGCCATGCCCAATTTCGACTTCAACGCATTCTTTCGTCAGTTCCTTTTTGACCCGGCAAATCCATTGCTGTTCAACAATGGCTTCTTCGTTTTCTTCTTTGCCATCTTCATCACGCTCTATTATACTTTCCGGGAAAACCTGAAAGTCAGGCGCTATATCTTCTGCTTTTTTTCACTCTATTTTTTCTATAAAGCCAGCGGTTCATTTGTACTGCTGGTGGTGTTGTCTGCAATAGTGGATTTTTTGCTTTCCAATGCTATCTGGAAGGAGGAAAGAAAAGGGAGGAGGAAATTGTTGCTGCTGGCGAGCATTGTGTTCAATCTCGGTTTGTTGGTATATTTTAAGTACACCGATTTCTTTATTTCACTCAGCAATGAATTTTTCGCCACAGGCTTCAATCCGCTCAACCTGGTACTGCCCATCGGTATTTCCTTTTTCACTTTTGAAAACCTGAGTTATACCCTGGACGTTTACCGGAAGCAATTTGAGCCGGCTAAAAAATTCACGGATTACCTGTTATTCCTTTCATTTTTCCCCAAGCTGGTTATGGGTCCCATCGTACGGGCACACGATTTTGTACCACAGATCAATAAGCCATACGCCATCACTGAGACGGATTTTGCAAAAGGGTTTTACCTGATCATTTCCGGACTCATCAAGAAACTCGTTATCTCGGATTACATCACCTTGAATTTTGTGAACTATGTGTTTGACGATCCAACAAGATATACCGGGCTGGAGAACCTGATGGCCGTGTATGGATATGCCATCGTGATCTATTGCGATTTCAGCGGGTACAGTGATATCGCCATCGGGATAGCCCGCTGGCTTGGCTTTACCATACCTCCGAATTTCCTGTCTCCTTACCAGAGTAAAAATATTACCGAGTTCTGGCGACGCTGGCATATCTC
Organism: Bacteroidota bacterium; assembly: GCA_023430465.1. Lineage (GTDB taxonomy): Bacteria > Bacteroidota > Bacteroidia > Chitinophagales > Chitinophagaceae > JAEZAM01. The sequence goes on from JAEZAM010000030.1 coordinate 25,311, forward strand.
GTTGTCATCCTGGCTGCGTGATTACCTGTATATACCGTTGGGAGGCAACCGGAACAGCAGCACCGGTACCTGGATTTTCTCTATCATGTTTTTTGGTGGTCTTTTCTTTGCGGGCATGTATGCCTTTCACTTTCCCTGGTGGACGGCCGCGCTGATAAGCGGCGCCGTGTTGTTTGTTTTCCTGCTGCCTTCACTGATAAGCAAAGAGAACAGGGGTGGTGCTGCAGCGAATATGAACCTGCTGACGACCATGTTGCTTGGCGGGTTCTGGCATGGGGCCAACTGGAATTTCATTGTCTGGGGTGCCTTGCATGGCATCGCCCTGGCGGTACATAAGATCTGGTTAATTGTAACGGGGAAGCGCCTGGCTGCCATCAACGGCAGCAGGTGGTACAATGCAATTGCGTTATTGATCACGTTCCATTTTGTCTGCTTCTGCTGGATATTCTTCAAGACTGCCGATTTCGATGTGGCCACGAATGATTTTGATAAGGCACTGGCGATGATCAGCCAGATCACCGGTAATTTTGATTTGAGTGTATGGCCCGCATTTGCTGCCAATTATTGGCCCGTGCTGGTAATGATGGGGATTGCCTATCTGCTGCATGCATTTCCGGATGATCTCGCGGATCGGGTCATCAGCCGCTTCCGGCTGGTACCACTGACCGCCTATCTCGGCGTTTTTTTCCTGTTCGTGTTACTCTACGGTTATTTCAAATCGGCCGAGCCGGTGATGCCGATCTACCTGCAGTTCTAAAGAGCGGAGTCTGGAGTGCGGAGTGTGAAGTACGGTGCGAGAAAGAGAGCGAGAGCGTAGGTCCTCAGCCTTAACCTCAACCTTAACCTCAGCCTCAACCTCAGCCTCAACCTCACCCTCAACTCAATGGTTAAACTTTAACTTGAAAAAGCACCGGGAACGGCAGAAACTGTTTATTTTTATGCCCAAACCTTATTACTATGGGCATTGACCAGGATATCCACCAGGCAAAATTCAGAAACGAGCACCAGAAGGCGGCGTTGAACCTGATGTATACCTATGGCTGGATTACCGAACGTACGAAGGAACTGTTTGCTACAGAAGACATCACACCCCAGCAATTTAATATTCTTAGGATCCTGCGCGGGAGTCATCCCCAACCTTTATCCACCTTGCAGATTCGCGAGCGGATGCTTGACAAGATGAGCGATACCAGCCGGATCGTTGACCGTCTCATCGCCAAAGGACTGGTGAAGAAAGGTACCTGCAAGTCGGACCGCCGCCTGGTTGATGTCATGATCACAGATAAAGGACGTAAACTTCTCGAGCGGCTTGATCTGCGCCAGGACGAACTGGACCAGATACTTGGTAACATCAGCAAAAAAGAAGCGGTGGTACTCAGTGAATTGCTGGATAAGATCCGCGCAAACAAATAGCGCTGCCTGGCTTTTTACCATTTGATTAAGGAGCGATTGTTTTATTTTTACGCCTCATCATTCACCTGTTGAAAACATGAGGCTCTTCGCAATCACGCTTTTTACTTTTTTCTCCCTGCATGCTTTTGCCCAGGCAAAACCGGAATTCCGCGGCGTCTGGATCGCAACAGTTGATAACATCGACTGGCCACCACGCAACAACTATGACCCTGCTGCACAGCGGGCGGATTTCATCCGGCAACTGGACCTGCATAAACGCAATGGCATGAATGCCGTGATCGTGCAGGTGAGACCTGCCGCGGATGCATTTTACCCGTCACCTTTTGAGCCATGGAGTCAATGGCTGACCGGAAAACAGGGACAGGCGCCCTCCCCGTTCTACGATCCATTGGAGTTCATGATAGCGGAAACGCATAAGCGCGACATGGAATTCCATGCCTGGTTGAATCCCTACCGCGCAAATTTCAACGTGAACACCGCATCCATTGCTCCCAATCATGCAACACGCATTCACCCCGACTGGTTCCTGACCTACGGGGGTAAAAAATATTTTGATCCTGCTAACCGCGATGCGCAGCAATTTGTAGTGAAAGTGGTCCGCGACATCGTTTCGCGGTATAAGATAGATGCGATCCACATGGATGACTATTTCTATCCGTATCGCATAGCAGGCAAGGAATTTCCGGATGCACTCTCCTACGTGCGCTCCAACACCACGCTGACGAAAGATGACTGGCGCAGGAGCAATGTTGACACCATCATTCGCCACCTTAGCGTCGCTATCAAAGAAGCGAATCCCCAATGTAAGTTTGGAATTTCTCCCTTCAGCGTATGGCGAAACAAAGATCGTGACCCCCGCGGAAGCGATACAAAAGCAGGACAGACAAACTATGATGATCTTTATGCGAACATCCTGTTATGGATGGACAATAAATGGATAGACTATGTTGCCCCGCAATTGTATCTGGAGATCGGGCATGATAAGATCGCCTACGAAACGATGCTGGACTGGTGGAGCCGCAACAGCTATGGGCGGCACATTTATATCGGTCACGGAATATACCGGGCAACAGAACGCTCGGCGGCTTGGAAAGATCCGAACGAGTTACCCGAGCAGATCCGGTTACTTCGCGAAACCCCCAACATACAAGGCAGTATATTTTATAGCAGCCGCTCATTTGACCGCAATCCAAATGGATGGAACGACAGCCTCCGCAACAACTATTACCGGGAGCCGGCGCCGATCCCCGTGATGGAATGGATGGAGGCCGCAGGCAATACCGACAGCGAATAATCACCTCAGGAGCGAAACGGCATTGGGCTTTTTTTCCAGGTAATCAACATAGGCCAATGAACCAAGACGGACCTTCAGGGGTACACCTGTAGCCTGCTCCAGCCGACGCTCATTTCGACAAAAGAAACTTCCATGCATCTTAGCCGCGTATCGGCTATAGATGGATTGATCCGGAGCATTTTTTTGGAGGAAAATTGCCGCAGAAAACGGCAACGCAGAATTATTTATAAGCTTTTTTTCCGAGGCGGAAAATAAATCAATGTAATTTTTTTTCTTAATTATAAATTCATTGGAAGACAAAGGTGTAAACCTTACGGGGTGTGGTTTATCCCCACTTTTTATTTGGGCAAAAACTTCCCCGTTTATTATAAAAATTAACCCAATAAGGAAGGAAAAGATTCGTTGCGGCATATGAACCACTTTGTTTTGTAAATTTACGGCGCGATTTTTGATAAATGGCCGGATTTTTGAAAATTTCCAGCCTTAAACGAACCGAGCTTATGGCCCTTAGCCAGTCACTACAACAGAAACTTTTACAGAAATTATCTCCTCAGCAAATCCAGTTGATGAAGTTGCTCCAGGTGCCCACCGCCAATCTGGAGGAACGAATCAAGGAGGAGCTGGAAGAGAATCCTGCCCTGGAACTTGATGAGGAAAAACATGAAGATGGTGCGGATGATGTAAAAGATGAATTCAGCGAAGCCCCCGAGGCAGAATATGAAGAAGCAAGTGGCAGTGAAGATGAATATGATAATATAGATGTGAGCGAGTATGTTCACGATGGTGACGACGAGGTGGCGGACTACAAGACCCGCGATGACAATTATCCTGAAGAGGACCAAAAGCAGATTCCATTCAAGACAGAGGCAAGCTTTTACGAAACGCTACTCGTTCAGCTCGGTTTGCTGAAGCTGGATGAAAAGGAGCAGCGTATCGCCGAGCAGATCGTCGGCAGCATTGATGAGGATGGCTATCTGCGACGCGAGACATCCGCTATCGTTGATGACCTGGCCTTCCGCCAAAATATCAATGCTTCTGAAGAAGAGGTGGAGCTGCTGATCCAGCGCATCCAGCGTTTTGATCCACCCGGCGTGGCGGCCCGCGATCTGCAGGAATGTCTGCTGCTGCAATTGCAGCGTCAAAAAGATGAAGGAAAGGATGTAGAGATCGCTATCCTGGCGATCCGTAAATACTTCGATGAGTTTACAAAGAAACATTACGAAAAGATCCAGCGTGGCCTGAACATCGATGAGGATCAACTGAAGGAAGTGATGCAGCAGATCATTCGCCTCAACCCCAAGCCAGGTGGCCAGGTGGGCGGAGTGAGCAAGGCTGAAACCTACGTTGTGCCTGATTTCTTTATCATGAATAATGCGGGCAAGCTTGAATTGACCCTCAATTCCCGCAATGCCCCTGAGCTGCGCATCAGCGAAGGATATCGCGATATGATGAAAGAGTATGACCGTGGAGCCAAAAAGGATAAACGCCAGAAAGAAGCGGTACTATTCATCAAGCAAAAGATTGATGCGGCAAAATGGTTCATTGACGCGATCAAACAGCGCCAGCACACCCTGCTCAGCACAATGACGGCGATCATGAATCATCAGCACGATTTCTTCCTGACCGGCGATGAGACCAATCTCAAGCCGATGATCCTGAAAGATATTGCGGAGAAAACCGGCCTTGACATCTCCACCGTCAGCCGCGTGGCAAACAGCAAATTTGTGCAGACAGAATTTGGTACATATCGTCTCAAATTCTTTTTCAGTGAATCGCTGAGCACAGATAGCGGTGAAGAGGTATCAACAAGAGAGGTGAAAAAGATATTAAGTGATCTCATCGAAGGCGAACATAAAAAACGGCCCCTCAGCGATGAGCGCCTGACGGAATTGCTCCAGGAAAAAGGATACAATATCGCGCGCCGCACGGTGGCGAAATACCGTGAGCAACTGAATATACCTGTTGCACGACTCAGGAAAGAGTTGTAGCCTTGTTGCGGTACCCACATGATAAACCTGCGTGCATATATCGTTGGCAGTCTTCTCCTGTATACAACCCATACGGTCTGCCAGCCAATGCCGGTGACTGACCAGTCCGTTTCCGCCCGTTTATCCTTCGTATCAACAGCTTTTAACCGTATACAGGGAAATATCGGGCTTGATTCATTTTATCATAAGCTTTATCAATTAAAGACGAGTGGCCACGGGCGTGTCAATATATGTGTCTTATAAACATATA
>JAEZAM010000074.1 GCA_023430465.1 Bacteroidota bacterium
CCAGCGCCCAGCATCCAGCATCCAGCACCCAGCATCCCGCAGCTCGCCGGAATCCGGCGTGCAAATACACGAAAGCCCTTATATTTGCTCCCCAATAATTTTTTCACAATGCGCAATGCACTAAAAAATATTAGTCAGTTATCATCATTCGGCTATCGCGGTAGTCGGAGATTGCGGTGCATTTCACATTGAGTTTGATAATAAAACATTCATGGAATACAGGCCCCGCAACAGTTTGCGGGGCTTTTTTATTGCCCTGCCATTTAGCCGTTCGGCAAAAAGGAGGTAGTATGTTTTATTGGATCAGGAAAATTTTACGGGTGCGGAATTTGCAGCGGTTAAACGATGAAGGCATTGCTTCGACCGTTTATCACCCTGCGGAGTACCCATTAAGGTAAGAATTGAATTTTGCGTGTGGTTGAAAGATAACCCTCGCATACAGAAATCAGGTTGAATTGAGTTTTATGAAAAAGACAAAGATTGAAGGAAAGCAACTGCGGGCGCTCGGATATCCCGAGTCACCCGTGATCAGCATGGCTATGAAAGTGGTAAAGGAACATTTCAGGTTTGAGCCATTGGAAGATGTCCTTGTAAAATTAAAAGCCGTGTTGGATGAACCCGGTGAATTCGTGAATGATCCCATCCTCGGGGGCATTGCCGCGCATCTGATGCCGCCCGTACCTGATGCATCGCAGGTGGCATTGAATACTTCCGGTATAGGGTTCGCCGTGTATGGCCGTGATCATATTGAAGAAGGAGCATTGCATCAAATGCACATCGCGGCTAAACTACCTGTTGCCGTAGGAGGCGCTCTTATGCCAGATGCACATCATGGGTACGGATTGCCTATTGGTGGTGTACTGGCGACGGATAACGCCGTAATACCATACGGTGTGGGCGTTGACATCGGATGCCGGATGTGCCTGAGCATCTTTGACCTTGATCCGAAGGAACTGGTGCAGAAGGAAAATTATTTCGCTCGCGAGATAAATGAAGCAACGCTCTTTGGAAGCGGTGCGCAGTTCACGCGGCCTGCGGATCATGCAGTCATGGAGCACAAGGCCTTCGATGAACTCCCATTGCTGAGAAGCCTGCAGGGTAAAGCCTGGAAGCAACTCGGATCATCAGGTTCAGGAAATCATTTTGTTGAGTTTGGTGTCGTTGAGATATCTGAACAGGATAACATATTGAATGTGCCTGCCGGTAAATATGTTGGTTTGTTGTCGCATTCCGGATCCCGTGGTCTTGGAGCAAACATCGCGAACCATTATACACGGCTGGCAAAAGACATCCGGCGGTTGCCCGGAGAAGCGTCCAACCTGGCCTGGTTCACGCTGGATGAATCAGCCGGGCAGGAATACTGGATATCCATGAATCTTGCAGGTGACTATGCATCTGCATGTCACCACGTGATCCATGATAAGATCGCGCGGCAGCTTGGCCGGAAACCCCTGACGCGCGTAGAGAATCACCACAACTTTGCCTGGAAGGAATTCATCCAAGATGAGCAGGGACAAAAGCGCGAAGTGATCGTACACCGGAAGGGTGCCACACCTGCCGGTCGTGATGTGCTGGGGATCATTCCCGGATCAATGACGGCAGATGGATTCATTGTAAAAGGTAAGGGTGAGCGGAGATCTATCCAGTCGGCCTCGCATGGAGCCGGAAGAAAGATGAGCCGTTCCGCCGCAATGAAGTCCGTCACCCACAGCGCTCTACGCGAAGAGCTGGAAAAGCATGGCGTCAAGCTGCTTGGCGGCGGACTGGATGAAGCGCCTTTCGCCTATAAGGATATCCGGGATGTAATGAAAAGCCAGGTTGACCTGGTGGATGTGGTTGGAAGATTTACACCAAAAATCGTCAAAATGGACGGCACCGCCCCAAAACCATGGAGGAAGAAAAAGGAAACTGGCGGCGTTGATGGCGAATGATGATTTGTTTAATAGAATAAAAATGACCGAGCCATTTTTCTAGACAGAATTTTTACATCTGGTGACTGGCGACTAATTTAGATTCCGGGGTGGGGTATTCCCTCCCCGGTTTTTTTTCTCATCGTTACAGCCAGGAACGCCCGAAGCGGGGTTCGCGAATGGCATAGATTTTTATTTTAATGGAAAAAAACTGAATCCGGACATGGATGCGGATATCTTATATATTGAGGACAATGAGGACTACATCGAGTTCGTGAAAAATGCATTTCGCAAGATCGACAGTAAACTCAGCTTCCACGTGATCATGGATGGAACAGAAGCATTGCGCCTGTTCGAGCAAAACCTTTCCCCCCGCTCCCTGCCGCGTCTTATCCTGCTGGATATCAATCTGCCGGGTTGTGATGGGCTGGAGCTGCTGGCACGTTTACGCAAGCGTGCCGCTACACGTTATATCCCGGTGGTGATGTTCTCCACCTCGGAGAATCCCGATGACATGATGCAGGCTTTTGATGCAGGGGCAAACGCATATCTGGTTAAGCCCGTAGGACTTACCTCTCTCACAGAGACGCTCAGTAGCGTAATAAATTTTTGGCTGAATCACAACCGGGGGCTGGATAGCTGCGCAGCCTAAAACAAACTTAAAATTCAAAACGTAAAAAACTTAAAACTGACAATCTTACATTGTCATATAGCTATGAAAGCTTTGCTTATTTTCATATTTTATTGAATCACAAGGACGCCTCACAGCATTTTGAGTTTTGCATTTTAGCTTTTGCCTTAACCTTATCACACCTTTATATATATCTTCCTCTTATCCATCCACCAGCATATCAGCCACATCAGGGTGATGACGGTAAGCGCATACAACAATGAGGGAAAGCGGGGGTCGCCGCCGATCTTTGACAATACATGTTTATACAACCAGTTCCAGGGATTCGAACCACCTGGCAATTTGATCAGCGCCAGCGTCTTCGGGAGAAATGCGCTGAGGGCAAACACAAACAACGCATTCTTACCAAATACATCAAAGAAACGCATATACCAGCCGCGCATTTGCCGGAACTCGACCAGGTAGATCATCACGGCTATCACGATCGTTGCCAGGCCGGCCGTGTAAATGGTGAACGAACTGGTCCATATTTTTTTATTGATAGGAAACACCATATCCCAGCAAAATCCCGCCAGTATCATAAAGCAACCTGCTACGAACAGGCCGTTGACCATGTCTGCGGTCTTCCCTTTCTTCTGTATATAATAACCCACACCATAGCCGATTATGACCTGGACGATTGCGGCCACCAGGCTGGCCAGCCCTTCAGGGTCAAAGGGAACACCTTCTCCTTTATAGAGATGGGCCACTCCAAGAATCGGTTGGTCAACATGTTCCGTCCCGAACCAGCCCTGCAGGCTAAACGGGTCAGTTGGATTTGCCAGCAGGCAAATGATCCAGTAAGCAACCAGCAGAATAGCACCCAGTATCAATGCCTTTCTGGCCTTTAGAAAGTATACGGCGATGGCCGCAAAGAAATAACACAGAGCGATCCGCTGCAGTACACCCAGGATACGCACCCCGCTGCCGGGCTTGAGGGGATCTGTCCATGCGCGGAACACGTACTCACCATCTTTCATGGTAACAAATGGCCACCAGTTCAGGAAAAGGCCGATAAGGAAGATCAGCAGCGTTCTTTTTACCACTTTTCTCCAGAATACCGCATCTCCGGCTGCTTCCAGCCGGGGCATCACGAAAGCCATGGCATTACCGACGGCAAACAGGAAGAAGGGAAACACCAGGTCAGTTGGAGTGAGTCCATGCCAGGGCGCATGCTTGAGGGGTGGGTAAATATGACTCCAGGAGCCCGGATTATTTACCAGTATCATGAGGCAAACGGTAGCTCCCCGAAACACATCAAGGGAATAGAATCGTTGGTTCAAAGCAGTTCGTTTGGATAAATGTAAAGTATTTCAACACGCCAGATGCAATGCAAGGTAACCTGATGGGGCAGAATTTCCCCTGACCTGAAGGGCTAAAACATTCAGAATCCGATTATTTTATTGTTTTGCCACTCCCAACAGGGCCGTTATATTTGCAGCCGAAACGGTAAAACCCCCGGGTTTTGCCTTTTTTCGATCAGTTGAACCGGTCCATTTTTTTGAAAATCATGTGACCGAGGTGGCGAAGCTTTATAAAAAATTTTCTATTGAGCAGGAAGTGGCTGGCTGTATACAGCCGACCCCGGTGGGAAAAGAAAGTGAACCAGCTCCTGTTGGAGAAGGGATTCGAAAGCTATTGCCCGCTCAACAAAATTCGCCGGAAATGGAGCGACCGCGTGAAGCTCGTGGAGGAACCCCTCTTCAAATCGTACGTTTTTGTCAAGGTAGACGATGAAGACCGGACGTCGGTCAGGATGACTCCAGGGGTGGTCAACTTTGTATATTGGGATGGAAAGCCGGCCCTGATCCGTGAACGCGAGATCAATGCGATCAAGCGATTTCTGAATGAATATGAGAACGTGGAAGTAAGAGCACTCGACCTGCGTCCCAATCAACGGGTTAAGGTCACCAATGGTCCGCTGATGGACCAGGAAGGCGCTGTGATCAGCATGAAGAATAAAACGGTCAAGGTCGCCATCGATAGTCTTGGCTATGTTCTCGTGGCCCATATCGACCGGTCCCGCCTAACTTCAGCGGTACTATAATACCACAAACCTTATTTTTGCGAAGCCTTCTAAATATAAACACCGTAATGAAACCTATCCGAATCGTCTGCCTGCTATGCCTGGTTGCCGTTCTTTTCTCGTGCCGGACACAGCAGAAAATTCCGAACTACCTCGAGAATGTGAGCGACACCTCCGGAGTAGGTATGGTGAACGTACCCGAGCTGAAAATTCAGAAAAATGATCTTCTCTCCATCCAGGTCTACAGTGCCAGTACAAGACCGGAACTTTCCGATGCCATATTCAATCAACCCGGAGCTCCGAGCGCAGGCGCTACCACCCCCGGACAGCCTACGGTGATAACCGGCTATCTTGTGAATGCAAATGGCGATATTGAGTTTCCCCGCGTTGGCACTATCCGGGCAGAAGGTTTGACCAAGCTCCAGCTTGCCGATGTTATCAAAAGAAAGATCAATGAAAAGGATTCAGTCCTGACAAACCCAAGTGTCATTATCCGGTTCCAAAACCTTAAGGTGACCGTTATGGGCGAAGTCAATGCCCAGGGTGTACTCAGCGTACCCGGTGAGCGTGTAACCATCCTTGAAGCCATCGGTCTGGCCGGCGGTGTCAATGATTTCGGGCTAAAGAATGCCGTTAAGGTGATCCGGGAAAATGACGGCAAACGAGAAATAGGGATCGTGGACCTCTCCTCCTCCAAACTCTTTGAATCGCCCTATTACAATCTGATGCAAAATGATGTGGTATTCGTGGATCCAACGCCTCGAAAAGCGCGCAAGGCAGATCAGGATGTTGTTATCCAGCGCGTGAGCTTTGGTCTCAGCGTTCTCACGGCATTTGCACTCGTATATAATATTATACAATAACCCCCTCCGGCTGATATCAACTTATATTAATGGAAGAACAGATCAACAATCCCAAGGGAGAGCTCTGGAGCCTCAGTGTGAAAGATCTCTTTTATAAGTACGTCCGATTTCTCCCTTTATTCCTCCTTTCTGTCGCTGTTGCCCTGCTGATCGCATTCGCCTATCTGCGATATGCCACCCGCGTATACAGTTCACTGGGCACCATGCTTATCAAAAGCGAGCAGCCATCCAGCCGGACCGATAAGGTGGAAGAGATCATCACCGGTAGCAACCGCTCTCAAAGCATTCAGAATGAGATTGAGATACTCAAATCGCGGCCACTGATGACCCGCGTGGTGAAAAAGCTCAATCTGCAGTTTTCATACACCGCCAAGGGGAATATCAAAGACTTCAACGTCTATAACCAGGGCCCCTTTCTCGCACAGGCCATCAGTCTTGTAAACCCGGAGAATTCTTTCCGGATGAACATCAAGTTCGTCAGCGATAACCAATTCAGGATAGATGACGGAAGCAAGCTGTTCAGTTTCGATGAGGTGTTTTCCAACAAAGCGGGCACATTCAAGCTTGTAAAGAACGGTGCAGTCACCATAGGTACGGACTACACGCTCACCTGGCAGCATGCTGAAGCCGTTGCGGCAGATCTCATCACCAATCTGAAGGTGCAGCCAAAGACACCCGGAACGGGAATCGTTTCCGTGAGCCTGCAGGCAACCAATCCGCAGATGGCCGCTGATATCGTCAACAACCTGATGATTCAGTATGACTCCCTCACCATCGAACAAAACAATTTCTCCACCGATCAGATGCTCGGCTTTATCGACAGCCGGCTTGAAAATCTCCGCGGTGAGGTCGACAGTATACAGGCCATCTTCCTTGCATACCAGCAAAAAAATAACCTGGTCAACGTTGAGCTGCAATCCAGTGAGTACTTCAACAAAATGGGCGAAGCCGATAAACTGATCGGTGAGCAACAACTCCGGTTAAATGTCGCCGGACTTATTGGCGATTATCTGCGCGATAAAAAAAATAAATTCTCCAGCATCAATGTCGTCCCCTCGTCCCTCGGCCTGGAGGATCTTACGCTCAATGAACTTGTAAGTGGCTACAACCGCGCGCAACTGGAACGGCAGGCGCTGCTTGATGCGAATATCCCGGAAGACAACCCTGCAGTTAAACAGGCAGAGGGGATGATCGAGAAGCAACGGCAGAGTGTTCTGGAGAACATCAATAACATTAAGGCATCGCTTTCATCAACGATCGGCACACTCAAACGGACCTCCTCCAGTCAGCAAAGCGAATTGCAGGCCCTGCCATTCAAGCTGAAAGAGTATGTTGAAATACAACGCCAGGTAAATACAAAACTGGCGCTTTACAATCTTCTTGAAGGCAAGCGCGAGGAAGCAGCCATCACAAGAGCGTCCACAATTTCCAATTCCAGCATCATCGACCGGGCTACGCCTTCCAAAACACCATTGAAGCCCAATAAGCGTGCGATCCAGATCCTCGCAATTCTTGTGGGTCTCGGTTTGCCGGCCTTGATCATTTTCCTTGGTGAAGTACTGAATGATAAGATCAGCACCCGGTTCGACATTGAGCGCATCACTGGTGCGCCCATCATGGGAGAGATAGGTCATTCCTATTCTGATAAAGTGCTTATCGTAAACAAGACCTCCCGAAGCATGGTGGCCGAGCAGTTCAGGATCATCCGTTCCAACCTGCAATATGTACTCAATAAGAATGAAAAGCCGGTGATCATGGTCACCTCTTCGTACAGCGGGGAAGGAAAATCGTTTGTAAGTACAAATATGGGAGCGGTGCTTGCCCTGACCGGTAAGAAAACTGTCGTGCTCGAGTTTGACATCCGTAAGCCAAAAGTTCTTTCAGGACTCGGCATGTCACGCAAGCCGGGTATGTCGAACTTCCTGGTAGGTAAAGCAGAGCTGAAAGACCTCGTGATCCCCGTACCGGATATTGAAAATCTTTGGGTGCTCCCTTGCGGACCCATACCGCCAAACCCTTCCGAGTTGCTCCTCGATGGTAAAGTGAACGAGATCTTTGAATGGCTGGAGCAAAACTTCGATGTGGTCATTGTAGATACCGCTCCCGTCGGCATGGTAAGTGATGCCATGACCCTGGGTAAATATGCCGATTGTACATTGTATCTCGTGCGCCAGGGCCATACATTCAAGAAGCAGGTCGCGCTGATCGATGAATTATACCGTGATAACAAACTACCGAAGGTATCGATCGTCATCAATGATGTGAAGGTCAAGCCAGGCTATGGCTACTATGGATATGGCCGTTATGGCTATGGTTACGGTTATGGCCAGGGCAGCAGCAGCTACTATGAAGAAGAAAACCCGCCGCAAGGTATGGTTGAACGCTTCCTGCAGAAGCTCAGCTTCCGCAAAATCTTCGGAAAGAAAAAATAACAATACAGCCTTATCTCATGCGAATTTTAGTTACCGGTGGTGCTGGTTTTATCGGTTCCAACCTTGTAGAATCCCTGTTGAATGACGAACGGGTAAGTTTGGTCCGTGTTCTCGACAACCTCGCAACCGGCTCCAGAGAAAATATCAAATCATTCAGTTCAAATCCGCGTTTTGAATTTCTTGAAGGCGATATCCGTAATTACGACACTTGTCTGCGCGCCTGTGACTCAATACAGTTGATCTCCCACCAGGCGGCGCTTGGTTCGGTTCCACGCTCCATCGCTGATCCGCTCACCACCAATGATGTCAATATCACCGGTACGCTAAACATCTTTACCGCCGCCAAAGAGAAGGGGGTCAAACGTGTAGTGTATGCCGCAAGTTCCTCTACGTATGGTGATCATCCCGGGCTACCCAAGGTAGAAGATGTGATCGGCCGGCCCCTTTCACCTTACGCGGTAACAAAATTTGTGAATGAGCTTTATGCACAGGTGTACAGCAACCTGTACAACCTGGAGTTCGTAGGTCTTCGCTATTTCAACATATTTGGCCCGAGGCAGAACCCGGCCGGACCATACGCTGCGGTGATACCGTTATTCGCTGAAGCCATCCTGAGTGGCAAGGCACCGGTTATCAACGGCGATGGTAGCCATAGCCGCGACTTTACTTATGTTGATAATGCAGTCCGTGCAAATATCCTCTCCCTGTTCACCGACAATACTTCTGCACTTAATACCGTTTATAATATCGCCTGTGGTCAACAGACCTCCCTGCTTGAGTTGTTCAACCATCTCAAAGCTGAAGCAGGCAGCTCACTTGAGCCCGTCCACGGTCCCGAACGCCGGGGCGACGTGAAGCACAGCCTTGCAGACATTTCCAAGGCGTCTCAATTGCTGGGGTATACCCCGGCAGTGACAGTGGAAGCGGGAATGAAAAAAACATTTGAGTGGTATAAAAACAACCGAAGCTGATTTATGGGTAAAACAATTCTTATCACCGGTGGCGCTGGCTTTATCGGCTCACATTTGGTGCGACTTTTCGTCAACACCTATCCGGATTATCGCATCATCAACCTTGATGCACTGACCTATGCGGGCAATCTCGAGAATCTGCGCGATATAGAGAATGAACCGAATTATGAATTCGTAAAGGCGGACATCCTCGACGCATCTGCCCTGAAAAATGTGTTTGAAAAATATAACCCGGATGGCGTCATTCACCTGGCTGCAGAAAGTCATGTAGACCGGTCCATCCTTTCGCCGCTTGATTTTGTTTATACAAATGTCATCGGCACCGTTAACCTGCTCAATGCGGCCAAAGAATTGTGGAAAGGCAATTTCGAAGGAAAGCGGTTCCACCACGTCTCTACCGATGAAGTATACGGGGCACTGGGAGATACAGGTTTCTTTACCGAAACAACCCGCTACGATCCACATTCACCCTACAGTGCATCCAAGGCAGCTTCAGACCATTTCGTTCGTGCCTATGGTGACACCTATGATCTCCCGATTGTGGTTACCAATTGCAGCAATAACTACGGCCCGAATCATTTCCCCGAAAAACTGATTCCGCTCTTCATCAATAACGTTATCCAGAAAAAACCTCTGCCTGTCTATGGCGATGGACTCTATACCCGCGACTGGCTTTTTGTAAAAGATCATGCGCGTGCAATCGACGTGGTATTTCATAAGGGGAAAAACAACGGCACCTATAATGTCGGCGGATTCAACGAGTGGAAAAACATTGACCTGGTAAAATTGCTTTGTAAATTGATGGACGAAAAGCTGGGCAACACACCCGGCACCAGTGAGGGATTGATCACTTACGTGAAGGACAGGCCCGGCCATGATCGGAGATACGCCATTGATGCCACGAAGATCAGCGAAGAGCTGGGATGGAAACCAAGCGTAACCTTTGAAGAAGGGCTGGCGCTTACGATCGACTGGTATCTGTCCAATAAAGAATGGCTGCAACAGGTAACGAGCGGTGAATACATGAACTATTACAACCGCCAATACGAAAAAGCATAACCAACAACTCCTTAATACATCCCGATGAAAGGAATCATACTGGCCGGCGGCAGCGGCACCAGGCTTTACCCGATCACGAAAGCGATCTCGAAACAACTGATGCCTATCTACGACAAGCCGATGATCTATTACCCCTTGTCCATCCTCATGATGGCCGGCATCAGGGAAGTGCTGATCATCACCACACCCGAAGATAATCCTGCATTCAAACGACTGCTCGGTGATGGCAGCCAGCTCGGCTGCCGTTTCGAATTCGCGGTGCAGGAGGTTCCGAACGGTCTTGCTCAGGCATTCGTGATAGGAGAGCAGTTTATCGGAAATGATAAAGTCGCCCTGATCCTCGGGGATAACATCTTCTACGGGGCGGGCATCGGACAGTTACTCCGATCTTTGAATGATATAGATGGGGGCTATGTTTTTGCCTACGAGGTACATGATCCCGAGCGTTATGGAGTGGTGGAGTTTGACCAGGATATGAAGGCAATTTCGATTGAGGAAAAGCCACTGCAGCCGAAATCCAACTATGCTGTACCAGGGCTTTACTTTTATGATAACCAGGTGGTGGAGATCGCAAAAAACCTGAAGCCATCACCACGCGGCGAATACGAGATCACCGATGTGAACAGGGTATATCTTGAGAAAAATGAACTCAAAGTCGCGATCATGGGGCGGGGCACAGCATGGCTGGATACCGGCACCTTTGAATCTCTTAGCGATGCCAGTGAATTTGTACGTGTGATCGAAAAAAGACAGGCTACCAAAATTGGTTGCATTGAAGAGATCGCTTACCGCAACGGGTTTATTTCCAAAGAACAGTTACTTGGTATTGCCGAAACGCTGAAGAAAAGCGGTTACGGTGAATACCTGCTGAAGGTAGTATCGCGGGATCCTGTTAGAAAATAACGGACATTTTTTTATCCATGAAACCATTGCCTGTATAAACCGGCACCAACAGACACTACGTGTGGCGTAACAAGACCGTATACATTTACTTTCTTACGTACTTTTTCAATGCGGCTGTCTCCTTCGGAGGGGTGGCGCTGATCACTCACTATCTCGATGCGCCGGACTATGGTATCATCAATCTTTATAGTGGTATTATCATTCTCCTGATGCCTTTCATCAGTGGAGGAACATTGTACCCGATGTCCGTGGCATATTTCAAAAATCCGGCAGACCAGTTCAGCCAGTTCTTCACCCATTCGCAGGTGATACCGGTGATCAGCCTGAGTTTTTTTACGTTGATCTGCCTGCTTTTCCAGGGGCCTATCAGCAGCTACCTCGGTGTTGCGCCCGAATGGGTATGGATATTACCCCTCACCACATGGCTCGTGATGCTCAATGAGATCATCATGATGATGGCGAGAAACAGGAACCAGGCGATCCAGTTCGCGATATTTTCAGCCGGCAAGAATTTACTCGAGATATCACTCACCGTGCTGTTCGTGATCGGTCTCAGGCAGGGACTGGAGGGCCGATTGGCCTCCGCCGCCATCGCTCCTGCATTCTTTGCGATATTCTCTGTCTATATCTTTTTCCGGTGGAAACTTATCAGGAGTGGGATCGACTGGAAACAGGTCAGAAACATCTTATTGCTAAGCCTGCCATTTGTCTTCGAAAGACTGGCACTTTTTGTCCTGGGTAATTCTGATCGCTATTTCATCAATGAATACGACCCGCTCCAAAAAACAGGGGTTGGATATTACGGACTCGGCAGCCAGCTAGCAACCACGATCAACCTGGTGATACTCTCCATGACCAGCGCTTACCATCCTTACCTGTTCAAGCGACTGGCAGAAGGATTCAAAGGTGCGATCCATCGGTCTACGGTATATTTTATCATAGCCTGCGCAGTAGCGGTAGGGGGCCTGTTCATCGCTACGCCCTTTGTATTCAGTTGGTTCATTTCGCCAGAATACCAGCCGGCTCAAAAATTTGTGTATTTATTAAGCACCGGTTATTTCATGTGGGGCGTCTATAATGCGATGTTGGGTTATCTTTTATATACAGAAAAGAATCGCCAGATATTTTATATCTCGCTTATCGGTATGATCGCCAGCATAACGCTGAACTTCCTTATCGTACCGCGGCTGGGGGCCTTTGGCGCAGCAATCACCAGCATCATCACCTATTCGATCATGGCGCTGACCTGCTTCCTGTTCGTGAGAAAGTATTTTTTAAAGAAGGCAACCATTTGAAAAGTCCGTTTCAAATATTGATCTCCCGGCACGCAGCGATCATCTATGGCCTGATCCTCCTGTTGTACACCACGAGCATCCAGGCCCAGCAGACCCTCCCTCTTTATGCCCCGGCAGACAGCAGGGAACTGATGGAAACCATTGAACATCTCAGACCACAACTTGAGCGGGCATCTGTCAGGCTCCAGGTAACCAACCCGGGAAACTTTCAGGGGAGAGGTGTGCAGCTAACCTATACCGGCGCCACAAAAGCCCAGCGTTCCTATCTCAAATCCGCAGGTAAGGAAGCAGTCGCAATTACAGCAAACGGTAAGTCGGTGATCATCGCTGGAAATTCAGTGGCTGCGCTTAGTCATGGGCTCTTTATCTACCTGGAGAAACTTGGGTTCCGGTTTTATTTCCCGCACCCCGACTGGTATACCATACCATCATCTGTTCAACTCTATCCCAGCTTCAGTTATGTTGGTGAGCCTTCCTTTGAACACCGCAGGATTTGGTATGGCTATGGCACCGGGTCGCCGGTCGCAGATAAAAATTATGCACTCTGGTTTGCTGCCAACCGCCTGGGGAGTTCGTTGAATGCGGTGATCGGGCATGCCTATGATGATATAGTCAATCGGAACAAAGAGGCTTTTCTATCTCACCCGGAATGGTTCTATCCCCGCCCACCAAAAGGCACCATACCGGAAGATCCAAAATTTGATCTCGCAAATGAGGAACTGATCCAGTTTATCACAAATGATGTATTGAAAAGGCTTGAGGCAGCAAAACGAGCCGGGAAGCCACTTCAGATGATCAGCCTTTGTCCTTCTGACGGACCAGGTACCTGCAATACAGGCGCCTGTCAGAAACTTGGCACTATCAGCGACCGCGTGTACTACCTGATCAATCGCGTGGCAAAGGTTGTCAGACAAAAATACCCGAGTACCTGGATCAGCGGGATGGCGTATGGAGAATATTCCGACGCGCCAACCTACAAACTGGAGCCCAACACATTTGTCAGCATCGCCACTGCCTTCAACCCGACAAAGCATTCAACCACGGGCCTGATCCGGGAATGGAGCCGTAAAGCCGGCCGTGTTGGGATGTATGATTATCTGGGGCTTTATGTCTGGGATTTCGATCTTCCCGGAAAGAGCCAGGCTAGCCAGTTTCAAAAAGTAACAACTGCCGTAAAAGAATTTCATAAGCTTGGTGCAAAAGGATATGATGCCGAAACAAACCCGGGGTCTGTGATCAACGGCCTGGGCCACTACGTCGTTGCGCGCCAACTGTGGGACGTGAAGACCAATATCAGCTCAGCCCGCGAAGAGTTTTTCAATCATTCATTTGGGAAATCGGCTTCAATGATGCAGGAACTTTGGAAAGAATGGCAATCTTATCCATATGACCTGGTCACCGATAGCGATCTGGCCGAATGGATCGACCTTGTAGACGAAGCAGGTGAACGGGAAAAAGATGCAGCCGTTCAGCGCAGGCTGGATCATATCCGCGTTTATCTCCATTATCTTTTTCTCTATAATACCTACCGCAAGTCGAACAGCGATAAGGACCTGGTGGAACTGCTCACCTATGGCTACAACACCATGGATTTTGGTGCTATCTCAGGATACCCCGCTTTGTTTGTGTTGGGGCAAAAGACATCAATAGAAGGTCTGAAGTTCAACGATCCGAATGCACGCTACAAAAAACAGGTCCGTTCTTACAGCCAGTTATCCCAGGTGAGCAAACTGGTAGCAGCAGACAGGAAATCGCTCGTAAAAAAAGAACGACTCCAGGCAGTGGCACTCGGAACGCAATTCGGAAAAGCTCCCGCGAATAAAATTTCTGCAAGCCCGGCAAACACAAAGGTCAGGGGGACAACTGCCTACATGGGTCCGCATAATTTCATCATGGAATTGAATACCATCGGCAAAGCAAATTTCCTGCAGCTATACGGCGGTATGGTAGAAGGAGGCGGAGTCGGCAGACCAATTACGGTAAATGTATATTCCTATACAGGAAGCGATCCCGGCACAGCTACACCGCTGCTTACATATGAGTACACTAAAGTGAAAGACACGCAACGTATCTCCCTGGAAAAATTGCCCAAAGGAGTATACCTCGTGACAGTGGATGACCCAATGAAGAAATTCTCCCTGGATTTCGCAACACCAATCAACTACGCCGTTCTTGCAGATGCGCAACATCGGTTGAACGCCTATAGCCTACAACTGGGATTCTATGTACCAAGAGGCACAAAAAAATTCAGGATATTCAAGCAACTGGAACTCAAACTTACATCACCAACCGGCCGTGTGATTGATGATAAGGACAGGAATAACCGCGAGCTCGAGATAATGGTGAACAATGGGGAAGAAGGCGTCTGGATCATTAACTTCATGTCGGCTGGCCTTCACCTTGAAGGAATTCCGGGACTGGTCTCTTCAGATCCACTCCGGATGCTGACGCCGGCAAATTACCTGAAATAAAAAGAACCAAATCAAAATCGATATCCATAATGGCAGATGAAAGATTGCAGCACGAAGCTGAAAGTCCCTGGAGTGGTGAACACTATTTCCGCTACGATGAAGTCCAAAAGCATATACAACCCAATGACCGGGTTTTGGATATTGCCTGTGGTACTGGCTATGGCACACATCGCATCACTCAATACACCACCGGAGAAGTGATCGGTGGAGATATCGCTGCAGAAGCTGTCGAGACATGTAAGAAAACCTGGCAGGCACCTAACCTCGATTTCAGGGTATTGGACGGTACCCGTCTTGATTTTCCCGATGGGTATTTTGACCGCATCGTTTCATTCGAGACCATCGAGCATACAACGGCGTACCGACAGATGATTGCTGAATTTGCACGCGTACTGAAGCCTTCAGGAACGCTGATCCTTTCTACACCTAACAGCGCCATCACAAGCCCCGATGGCATTGTTCCCAATCCGTATCATACACAGGAATTCCGGCCTGATGAGTTGAAAGGTATCCTGCAGGAAGCCTTTCCACATGTCGAACTCTATGGTCAGCGATACATCCGGTATAAACAGGGGGGAAAAGGGAACGGTGCAGGTAAGGTACTGGAGACATTATTTCTGAGTTTTGGCATACGAAAGCTGCCATACAGCCTTCGGTCCGGGGTGATGAAAACGTTGTTCAAACACCCGCTGTACCCCATGGGCAGTGATTTTGCGCTGGCATCCGATCCCGCTGTGATTCTGAAAGAATGCCCTGTTCTTTTCGCTGTTTGCAAAAAATAATTCAATGAGTTCTTTCGTCAGTGTTATCATACCGATGTACAATGGAGAGCCCTTTATCCGGCAAACCATTGAATCCATCCAACGCCAGACCCACCAGAACTTCGAGATCATCGTGATGAATGATGGCTCAAAGGATGATGGTGAAAAAGTGGTCCGGGAAATGCAGCAGCAGGACAGCCGGATCCGTTATCAGTATAAACCCAACAGTGGTGTGTCCGATACCCGCAACCAGGGAATCGATCTCGCAAAGGGTGATGTGCTGGCCTTTCTCGACGCAGACGACGTATGGCTTCCCACTAACCTTGAAAAGAAACTCGCATCAATGCAGGCGTCTGGAAAAAAATGGGCCTTCAGCCTCCTTGAATACATCGATGAGCATAATGCACAGCTCGAGGTGCCGTTCACGGATTTCCGGCCTTACAATGTAGTCGATAACCTCCTCCTCTGGGAAGGGGATGTGGTTCCCGGGCCTTGCAGCAATATAATAGTAGATCGCGCCTTTTTTGGCGATACACGTTTTGATGTTAGTCTTGCATCACCGGCTGACCGCGATATCTGCCTCCAGCTTGGCGTAAAAGGTGAACCGGTCTTTGTCAATGAAAAGCTCTGGCAGTACCGACTTCATTCCAAAAGCATGACATCGGTCAACTTCAAAGTGGTAGATGAAATGCTGCGCCTTTATAAAAAAGCCGATGAGAAAAAATGGTTCCGGACCCCGGCACTCCGGCGCAGAGCCCTGTCCAATGTTAACCTGATCCTCGCCGGTATTTCCTATCGGTTTCCCAGCCAACGCAAGAGAATGCTGGGTTTCCTGTTTCGCTCATTCATGTACTCACCCATGAATGTGATCAATAAAAAACTCATATCCCGTTTAAAGAATAAAAAACAACAAGTATAATGAAAATCCTGATTACCGGTGGTGCGGGTTTTGTCCCCTCCTCCCTGGCCGATGCACTCCTTACCCGCCCTGATACGGAGATCGTACTGGTCGATAATTTCCTCACCGGCCGCAAAGAGAATATTCCACAGCACGACCGTTGTCATTTCATTAAAGGAGATGTGAACAGGTATGATGATATCTGCCCGATTTTTCTTGCATTCCGCTTTGACTATGTGTTTCATTATGCAGCCGTCGTTGGGGTAAAGCGCACCCTGGAAAATCCTGTTATGGTGCTTGAAGACATGCAGGGCATCCGTAATGTGCTTCATCTGTCTAAGAGCACCGGTGTTAAGCGTGTTTTCTTTTCATCATCCTCCGAAGTGTATGGGGAGCCGGTGCACCTGCCCCAACATGAACACACCACACCACTCAACTCCCGCCTTCCTTATGCTGTGGTAAAAAATGTTGGTGAATCATTTTGCCGGTCATTCCAGCAGGAATTCAACCTGAACTTCACCCTTTTCCGTTTCTTCAATACATATGGTCCGAAACAAAGTCCTGACTTCGTGATCACCCGTTTCATCAACGCGGCGATGGAAAACAAGGATATTACCGTTTATGGAGACGGACAACAGACGCGCACTTTCTGTTACATCGATGATAATACCGAGGCTTGCATAAACGCACTGACGAACGATCTTTTTGTAAATGATGTGGTGAATGTTGGAAATGATAAGGCCATCACTGTACTCGAGCTCGCAGAGACGATCATTCGCCTAACGGGTTCCAAATCAAAGATCGTTCACCTGCCGCCACTGCCGGAAGGAGATATGACACGCCGCCAGCCCGATATCAGCAGCATGAAGCAACTGTTGAAACGCGATTTTACCTCACTGGAAGACGGACTCACAAAAATTATCAACCTGAAAAAAAATAGCTGATGACGATTCTTGTAACCGGAGGTTGCGGATATATCGGATCACATACCCTGGTAGACCTGCTGGAAAATGGGTATGATGTAGTTTCCATTGATAATAATTCCCGCTCCACACTTCAGTTGCTAAGGGGTGTAGAACGGATCACCGGGAAGGAAATCATCAATTATACCATCGACATTTGTGATCACGCTGCGCTTCGTGAGGTTTTTTCAAAACACAAATTTGACGGCATCATTCATTTTGCCGCCTATAAATCGGTGGATGAATCAGTGCGTGAACCGCTGCTTTATTTTCAGAATAACCTTGTATCGCAGATCAACATGCTCCGCTGCTGCGAAGAATTTGGGATCAAAAATTTTGTGTTCTCATCCTCCTGCAGTGTGTATGGAAATGCAGAAAAGATTCCGGTTACGGAACTTACCGTTCTGAACGAAGCCCAGTCTCCCTACGGCAGATCCAAACAGATCGGCGAGGATATGATCCGGGATATAGCAAAGACGGGTAAGACGAGGTTTATCCTCCTGCGTTATTTCAACCCGGCAGGCTCACACCCTTCGGGTGAGATCGGCGAGATCCCCCATGGCCGGCCATCCAACCTGGTGCCTGCCATCACACAATTTGCTGCCGGCAAGCTCCCGGGCTTACAGGTGTTCGGAACCGACTATGACACAAGAGACGGATCCTGTGTTCGGGACTTTGTTCACGTAAGTGATATAGCCCATGCTCATACGCTGGCGCTGGACTTCCTTGCGCGGAATACCGAACAGGAGTTCTGCGAAATATATAACCTGGGCACTGGCAATGGCATCACCGTGCTGGAGACCATCAAAGCGTTTGAAGAGGTGAGTGGTGAAAAACTAGGGTATAAAGTCGCGGACAGAAGACCCGGAGACGTAGTGGCGATATATGCAGATAACAAAAAGGCTACCGATACCCTCCGGTGGCAACCTCGCTATGATCTCAGGGATATCATGCGCACAGCCTGGGATTGGGAAAAAAAGATGGCCATTGCAACGGCCACTCAATAAATCGACACATATTTCGTTTAATGTATAAGTGTATAAGGCCCAATATCCAAAATAAAAAGTTTTACCTTTGCAGCTCGGGAAGACGTTGGGTCTGCCGGTGAAACCAACCTTAAAGAAAAACTATGAACCAACCGTGGCGAACTATATTTCATATACTATTCGTCAGTCTTAGCCTGTTTTTATTCATCTGCTTTGCATGGTACGTAAAAGGATCTTTCACCCGACCCGCATTTGACAATGCCATCGGTGAACGGATCGAGGGAGAAGCTTTTGATTCCACTTTTCTTCGCTTAAATACTATGGACAAGCTGAGTGCCTACTGCGATAGTGTAGTGGCCGCCAGCAACGAAACAAAGATCTTCCCGGACGTGGTGTCTGATGTGATCAGGCAAAAATTCTATCACGGCTACTCGTATTATACAAAAGAAAATAACCTGCTCGCCGTACTCGGTGAGAACATAGTTGGCAACGCCGCCGCGGCAATTGTCCTGCCTGATGATATTGTGAAATATCCTTACGCAGCCTGCAGCCAGCAAAGTATCGTAGGTATGGAACTGTTTCGGCGCAAGGGGTATGATGTGCGCAAAGTGGCGATGTATGATTCACTCGAATTTGGTGGTCATTTCACCTATGAAGTGTACTACGACGGATCCTGGCATTATTTCGATACCAACCAGGAACCGGACAGAACCATATTGAAAAAATACCGTTATCCATCGGTGGCCTTTCTTGCCAAGCACCCTTATATCGTCGCACAGGCTTACCGGATGCGCAAGCATCCTGACAGCTTCGAGCGCCTTGTATTGAATTTTAAGGTCGGCAAGATCAACAAAGAGCCGGCACCAAACGCCCGCCTCTACCAGCAGGTCACCAAATTCTTTAATGTATTCGGATGGCTGGTCGTGCTGGCGATTTACGGTGGATTTATCTTATGGTCAAGAAAGAAGGTTGCAAAAAAACAGGTTCGCGCTGCAGCCCGCGCTGAAGGACGCCTTAAGGCTATCCAGACGGCCGATGCAGTATCATAGCCATTTTCCCCAATAAACTATTATGTGCGGATTAGCAGGATTTATCAGTAAAAACCTGGGTGAACCCGATTTGCTGGGCATGACGGCCTGCATGCAACATCGTGGGCCTGATGCCGGCGGTCATTACTTTGATGCGGCTACTGGCCTGGGATTGGGTCACCGCCGGCTTAGCATTCTTGATCTTTCCGAAGCGGGGAATCAGCCATTTTACTCCGCCAGCGGGCGGTATGTGATGATCTATAATGGCGAAGTCTATAATTTCCGTGAGATCGCCAGCAAATACAAGATCCGGACACGCACATCTTCCGATACCGAGGTGATCATTGAATCATTTGCTTCACATGGTATCGACGCTATCCGCGAGCTCAATGGCATGTTCAGCATCGTCATCTGGGACAAGCAGGATCAACGGCTCTGGCTTTTCCGTGACCGGGTTGGCATCAAACCCTTGTATTATCACTACCGCGAGGGTATGTTTGGATTTTCCTCAGAACTCAAGTCACTTTTCACCTTACCGATCCCGAAAGAGATCAACACCCAATCTGTCATAAACTTTCTTCATCTGGGATATATCCCGGGCGAAGAAACAATTTACACCAGTTGCCGTAAGCTGAAGCCTGGTCACTATGCCAGCATCGATGCCAACGGGCTGGTAGTCGCCCCCTGGTGGAGACTGGAAGAAAAATTAAAGCCTGCCGTGATCAGCGACGAAAAACAGGCCTTCGATGAACTTGACAGTCTTGTCCGCAGCAGCGTAGAGTATTGTATGATCGCTGATGTACCAGTCGGGATCTTTTTAAGCGGGGGAGTGGATTCGAGTCTTGTGGCCGCTACCGCACAATCAGTTTCGTCTCTGCCGGTAAAGACATTCTCCATAGCGTTTGAAGAAGCAAAATTCAATGAATCAAAATATGCCCGCCAGGTAGCGGATCATATCGGTTCCAACCATCACGAATTTACCGTAACAGAGAAATCTGCTGTTGATCTGGTAAACGGTCTTTTAGATGTATATGATGAGCCTTATGCGGATTCGTCGGCCATACCTACCATGATGGTGTCGAAACTGGCGCGCCAGGAAGTTACTGTGGCACTATCAGGCGATGGTGGTGATGAATTGTTCATGGGTTATGGTTTCTACTATTGGGCCCGGCGGCTGCAGCATCCAATGACGCGACTCTTACGCAGCCCCCTGGCTGCATCGTTAAAGATGTCAGGCAAGGACAGGCTGGTCCGCGGTGCCGGCATGTTCGAGTACCCTGCAGATGCACGCAAGAGCCATATATTTTCACAGGAGCAATATTATTTCACCGAAAAGGAAATAGATGCGTTGGTAAAAACGAAGGGCCGGGTCAGGATGGATCAAACCGTGCAAAGCCCACGCAGACTCAGTTGGGCGGAAGAGCAGAGCTTTTTTGATATAAAAAATTACCTCCCCGAGGAATTGCTCGTCAAGACAGACCGGGCTTCCATGAAACATTCGCTGGAGGTTCGGGTCCCGTTACTGGATCATCGTCTTGTGGAGTTTGCCATCAATCTCGACGAGAATCTCAAACTCAGGAAGAATACGGGCAAGTATCTGCTGAAGGAGGTTCTATACAAATACGTTCCCCGCCAAATCTTTGACCGGCCGAAATGGGGCTTTGCCGTACCATTATCGGGCTGGTTGAAGAATGACCTCCGCTATCTTTTTGATAAATATCTCAATGACCAGGTGGTGGAAGAATGCGGGCTGGTGGAAGTACAGGGTGTACGTGCGCTGAAAGAGAAATATTTTGGTGGCCGTGACTTTCTCTATACGAGGCTGTGGGCACTCATCGTATTGCATAAATGGTTTTTAGAAAAGCACCGCTAACTGGTGCATTCAACTATGGCTGAAAAGAACGTACTCTATATATCTTATGATGGAATGACCGACCCGCTTGGTCAGTCACAGGTAATCCCCTATATACAGGGGCTGACAAAGGCCGGCTACCGCTTTACCATACTAAGCTTTGAAAAAAAAGAGCGTTTCCTCCGCAACGGTGCTGCCATACGGGCATTGCTCGATGCGTCTGGCATATCCTGGGAGCCACAGTTGTTTTCTACCAGGCCGCCTGTTCTTTCCAAGATCTACGATGTCTGGAAAATGAAGCGGGCTGTGGCAAAACTGCATCGCCAAAAGAAATTCAGCCTCGTGCATTGCCGTAGCTATATCCCCGCATCTGCAGGCCTGGAATTGTATCGGAAGACCTGCGTTCCGTTTCTATTTGACATGCGCGGCTTTTGGGTGGATGAACGGGTGGACAATGGTCAATGGGATCTCTCAAAGCCCTTGTTCAAACGAGCGTACTCAATCTATAAAAAAAAGGAAAAAGAATACCTCAATGCAGCGGGACATATTATTTCCCTGACATACAAGGGTCGTGACGAGCTTGTTGCCAACTACCGGGTTCCCGCAAATAAAATAACAGTCATCCCATGTTGTGCTGATCTTGAGCATTTCGATTACCAGAAGATAAATGCCGGGCAACAACAGGTAATCAGGCAACAGCTTGGCATCAGCACGAACGACCGGATCATCACTTACCTGGGATCGCTGGGTGGATGGTATCTTACCGGGGAAATGCTTGATTTTTTCCGTGTTATGAAGGCAAAACTGCCGGCTGCACGCATGCTCTTTATTACCCATGACCCGAAGGAAAAGATCCTCGCTGCCGCGGCTGAGCGAGGCATCCAGGCGGCAGATATCATCGTTCAGCCCGCTGGAAGGAATGAAGTTCCCGGTTTCCTGTCAGTAAGCGACTGGAGTCTTTTTTTTATCAAAGATGCCTATTCAAAAAAAGCATCTTCCCCTACCAAGCAGGCCGAGATCATGGCCATGGGTATACCGCTTGTCTGTAACGATATCGGTGATACGGGGCTGGTCATCCGCGAGAGCAACGCAGGTGTTGTCGTGGATGAACTCAATGACCAGGCCTATGCCCGTGCCTGCGATCAGTTAGACCGGTTGCTCACCATACCAAAGGAGAGCATCCGCGCGGCGGCGAGAAAATATTATGACCTCAATACCGGGCTCAATGAGTTCCGCACCGTATACGATAAACTAACTAAATAAAATAACAGCATTATAATGATCAAAGAATCTGTTCCGGCATCAAAGACCATTCAGAAAGGCAACAAGACCATTAGCTGCTATGATGACCTGGGAAAGAATATCGATGAAGTGACCGTAAAATCATTTGGCGAAGAATGGAAAGCTTTCAATGAATTCCGCGACGAAGAAATAACGCGGATCGGTGATAGCTACTTTGATGTGGTTACCCCGGATATGACAGGGAGCGACAAGATCGCTGCTGACTTTGGTTGTGGTACCGGTCGCTGGACAAAATATTTTGCACCCCGCGTTGGCGCCATCGCCGCCATCGATCCCAGCGATGCAATTTTTACCGCTGCCGGCGTTTTGGAAAATGTACCCAACGCGAAGTTGTATAAGGCGTCTATAGATAACCTGCCATTTCAAGACAATTACTTCGATTTTGGCTTCAGCCTCGGCGTACTGCATCATATTCCTGATACACAAAATGCCATGAATTCCTGTATCCGGAAAATCAAGCCCGGCGGTAATTTTCTGGTGTACCTGTACTACAGCCTGGACAACCGTTCCGCTGCCTTCCGCTTTCTTTTCTGGCTATCCAACCTGATACGGCTGGTTGTTTCAAAACTTCCATCCGGCTTAAAAAAGTTCGTGTGCGACGTGCTTGCTGTTGTATTGTATATGCCTTTCGTTTTATTTTGCCGCTTCCTCAAATTACTGGGAGCGCCACAACGGATCAGGGGAAAGGTGCCACTGCAGATATATGAAGATGCGTCATTTTATATCATTCGGAATGACTCGCTTGACCGGTTTGGAACACCGCTGGAACAACGATTCAGCCGGGCACAGATCATCCGCATGATGGAGCAGTCGGGTCTCACTGACATTCGTTGCTCCGAAAATCAACCTTACTGGCACGCCATCGGCACAAAAAAATAAAATTGCCCTCTATATATTTCATCGCACCGGCTCCTGTGGGTATCTCACCCGGGCAACGATTCCGGTTTGAACATTACCTGTCCGCGCTAAAGGAACAGCGCTGGAAATTTCATGTCGATTCATTCTATTCCTGGAGTGGATGGAAGATATTATATGCGCAGGGTCGTATACCCGCCAAGGCATGGTTGGTGATCCGCGGTTTTCTGAAACGAATCATCACCCTGTTTCGTGCACTACCTTATGATTACGTATATCTCTATCGGGAAGCTGCGCCGATCGGCCCCCCGGTTTTTGAATGGCTACTGGCAAAACTCTTCCGCAAGAAGATCATCTACGATTTCGATGACGCCATCTGGATCCCTGTGGCCTCTGAACAAAATAAGCTGGCATTGCGGCTTCGTGCCTTCTGGAAAGTGGGCGTCATCTGCAAGTGGTCCTATAAAGTATCCGTCGGCAACGATTACCTTGGCGATTTTGCCCGGCAGTACAACCCGTCCGTTTTACTCGTACCCACCGTAGTCAACACAAGGTCCGGGCATGATGGTGTTCGTGATCAGGCTTCCTCATCCCTTGTGATAGGCTGGACGGGTACATTCAGCACCCTGCCTTACCTGCAAATTATCCTGCCAGTGATCCAACGAATGCAGGAAAAAATCGATTTCACTTTCCTCGTTATCGCTGACCGCGATCCCAAACTGCCGCTGAAAAATTACCAGTTTGTACGATGGAATAAGGCTACTGAGAAAGAAGACCTTTTGCGCATGAATATTGGTGTAATGCCTTTGTATGATGATGAATTGTCGAAGGGCAAGTGCGGGTTCAAAGCGATACAATATATGTCGCTTGGAATCCCTGCCGTCGTGTCTCCCGTGGGCGTTAATTCAATTATCGTCCGTGATGGCCAGGAGGGTTTTGTCTGTGCAGATGAGACTGCATGGGAAGAAAAGCTGACCCTGCTCCTCCGGGATGAGGTGTTGCGTACCGATATGGCAGACGCCAGCCGCCAGCGAATCGAAGAAAATTATTCAGTGGCAGCTACCACTGACCTGTTCTTAAAGCTGTTCGCATAAACTATGTTTGATACTCTCAGGTTCATGTCGGCGGAGGACATCTTCCTCGTTCCCATCTGCCTCCTGATGTTTTACGCACTCGTGCGATTTCGTGCGAAGCGTCAACAGGATGCGCAGGTGGAAAAGCTGTATTACCGCGCCTTCTACTTCAAGGTGCTGTGTGTATTTGCGTATACGTTCATCACGGAATTCTATTTCAGCGGTGGCGATACGGGCCTGTACTACCAGGGGGTAAAGGATCTCCGGACGGCACTCAACGATGATTTTGACTACATCGGGGACATCATCACCTCGCTGTCACTGGATGACAAGAACCCACTTGCACCGTATTTTATGTATGATGGGTATAGCTACGACATGACCTTCAACTACATGCGGGCGCCGGCCAATTTCTATATGCCGCGTATCGGTTTGATCCCCTCTCTTCTTTTCTTCAACAGCTATCTATGCATTGCCATCACACTCGCCATGTTTGCTATGGCTGGCTGTTTACGGCTCTTTAAGGTTTTTTATCATTTTTATCCCCATCTCAGGAAAGAACTTGCCCTCGCGATTCTTTTTCTGCCTAGTGTTGGTTTCTGGAGTTCAGGACTATTGAAGGACACGATTTGTTTTGGTTGCCTCGGCTTCTTCGTATATGGTTTTTTCAATGTATTTATCCGCAAAAGAAATTTCATAGGGTCGATCATATGGATGGCCATAGCGGGATACTTCCTTTATGTGATCAAGACCTACATCTTCCTGGTTATCGTAATGGCGCTTGTGATCTGGCTGTTCGCGGAAACAAACAAAGTGATCAAGGAGCGGACACTCCGCCGCATCTTCGCCTTTCTCACGTTTACCGTAGGACTTGGAGTCGGATTTTTCCTGTTCCAGTATTTCACTGCCCAGGAAACCCTGAAGCAGTACCAGTTGGAGAACATCATTTCCACGGCAGAATACCAAAGGTCAAACTATGAGTTCATCGACCAGATGCAGGAAAATCAGAGTTCGTATTATACGGTGGATGCCTCGAACCCGGTATCGCTGGTGCTGAACAGCATCGTGGCAACCTTTTTCCGTCCGTTTCCCTGGGAGGTAAAAAACGTTGCAGCATTGCTGTCCGCTTTGGAGGCATTGGGATTCATGTTACTGACCATCCATATATTTCTCAAGGGGGGACTGATCAGGACGTTCAAAAACATCTTCCAGGATCCAAGGATATTTATGTGTTTTATTTTCGCGATCGTGTTCGCGATCGGGGTAGGGGCATCCACAGCCAACTTCGGAGCACTTTCCCGGTACAAGATTCCCTGCCTGCCTTTTTATATGGTTATGTTATTGCTGCTGTATAATAATTCGGGTATTCCATACCCTGCCTGGTTTAAATGGCTTTTAAATAAACTGAAATAGTCTGATATGTGCGGTATCGCCGGTTCTATCAATCATCGACTCGATATTCCATTGCTTACGCAGTGCATGTTTCATCGTGGTCCCGACGAGCAGACAACGTATGAGGAGCACAACCTCCAGTTGCATCACCATCGGCTTGCCATCGTGGATATTGCGGGTGGTCGGCAGCCTATGCACTATGGTGGCCTTACCATTATTTTCAACGGGGAGATGTACAATCATCTTGACGTGCGAAAAAAACATGGGCTCAACTGCCATTCCGGTTCGGACACTGAGACGATCCTGCACGCTTACGAAAAGCTTGGCCCCGACTGCCTCAGCGAGTTTGATGGCATGTTTGCACTCGCTATTTACGACAATCGCAAGCATGAGCTTTTCATAGCGCGTGACCGGGCCGGCAAGAAGCCGCTTTATTATTACCTGAAGGGAGAAGAATTCATTTTTGCCAGTGAACTCGCCTCTTTGCGGCAACAGGCAGACCTCGAGATCGATCAAAATAACCTCGTGCAATACATGCGCATGGGTTATTTCTACAAGTCCAACACGCCCTATAAGAATGTATGGGAACTTCCCGCCGGAAGTTATGCCCTCATGAGCCTCGATCGGCCGGAAGTAAAACCGGTGAAGTGGTGGGACATTCATTCATTTTATAAGCAACACAGCCGTGATGATGAACAAACTGCCCTCGCAAAGACGGATGAATTGCTCCATCTCGCCGTTCGCCGGCGCGTGGAGTCGTCCGATCTTGAAGTAGGCTCATTTCTCAGCGGGGGTATCGACAGCGGACTTGTTTCCGCCATTGCCAAATCATACAATGCCAGCCTGAAAACTTTCACCGTTTCATTCTCGGGTGAATATGATGAGGCGCCGCTGGCAAAACTGGTCGCTGAAAAATACAACACCGATCATCATGAGATCAGGATCTCATTCGATAACCTGGTCAATGATGTAGAAAAGATCATCGCTAACTACGGCGAACCATTTTTTGACAGCTCAGCTATCCCCAGTTATTATGTAAGTCGCGAGGCAAAAAAGCATCTTACCGTTATTCTGAATGGCGATGGAGGGGATGAGATATTTGGCGGTTACCGGCGTTATGTGCCATTTGCCCAATATGATTTTTTCAGACCCGGCCTCCTGGTGAAAGGCATGGCAGGCCTGGCACACAAGCTGCTGCCGGTGCCGCATTCCAAGAAGAGCAAGTACAATTTTATATACCGGCTTGCCGACCTGGCAAGAAAAGACGGCCTCGATACGTATTTGTCAGCCACTATAGATAGCTTCGAAGGATACGAGCAGTTCCTCACGGGTGACAGCAACGTGCTGGATCCCGTACGCGCAGATTTTAATAAAATAAATGCAAGCTCTCTCAGCGGTCTGCAGAAGATCATGAACCTGGACTTTGATAACATCCTTGCAGGTAATCTCCTGGTGAAAATGGATATTGCAACTATGGCCCATTCCCTGGAAGGACGCAGCCCGCTATTG
Organism: Bacteroidota bacterium; assembly: GCA_023430465.1. Lineage (GTDB taxonomy): Bacteria > Bacteroidota > Bacteroidia > Chitinophagales > Chitinophagaceae > JAEZAM01. The sequence continues at coordinate 27,219 of JAEZAM010000074.1, forward strand.
AGTAAGGAACTCATGGAATATGCGCCAACCCTGAATGACAACCTGAAGATCCGGGGCAGCCAGACCAAATACCTGCTGCGAAAGTTATCAGAGAAATATCTGCCTGCGGAACTGATCAACCAGCCTAAGCG
>JAEZAM010000081.1 GCA_023430465.1 Bacteroidota bacterium
ACGAACAACGGCGGTTTTTGTCCATGTATCATGCCATGGATCCCCGCCCAGCGCGCTGAAGGGTTCAAATGGAACCAGTCTGCACAGGCTGCGCAGGAAAGTATCTTTCCAGGTAAGTGGCGCCCCATCTTCACGGATCACCTTTGTCCGCGTGATCATTTTCCCCAATGTAACACCATTGAACACGCGCTCACATATGGTGTAATAAGTGAGGTAGTTCAATATGGCAATGGCATAGGTAATCAGCAGGATATCCAGTGCCATAGGATTATTGAGGTCGAGATTATACCAGAACTCCGGCGCAAGGCGTTGAAGCAGCATACCAACGACGAGCCCGGTGATATAACTTAATGCAAAACGCATGAAGAGGTTATCGATAAGATAATTTACGAACCGCTGACCAGTCGAGGCGCGTACATAGTGTAGCTGACCGAATTCATCGTCGAAAAGATTGGTATTTTGAGTTTCGTTTTGCATAAAAAGTTTGAGTTTTTCACCGAAAGATCAGTGGCTTTGTTTCACGCAAAGCGCGCAAAGTGAGCAAAGCACGCAAAGCATCAGACATCCCGCTTTCAGGGCCCTTCGGTACGCGGATTCACTTCGCTCATGCGCTGAAAAATTAAAAAAGTTTATTGCAACCCGCTCTCGCTTTCTTTCTCGCTCTCAGGTAGCAGGCATCCCGCTACAACACCCCACGCTCCTGCAGTTCTTTACGCAGCTTTTCCGGGCTGGTGAAGTGAATACACTGCAGGCCGAGCGATTCGCCGGCCTTGATATTTCTGAGATTATCATCTATAAACAGCGCCCTCGTCGGATCGACGTTATACCGGTTGAAAAGCACCTGGTAGAATTCGGGAAACGGCTTTCTTGTTTTTTCCTCACCACTCACAACGCGTCCGTCAAACCAGTCCAGGAAATCATAACGCACCAGGGCGATCTCGAATAATCCTGCCTGCCAGTTGGTGAGCGCATAGAAGCGGTATTTGTTCAACGCTTTCAACTCACGGAAAATATCGACAGTTCCGTGGATCGGGCCCTTGAGCATCTCGGTCCAGCGGCCATAAAAATTGCGGATGTCCTTTTCCCATTCTGGATGCTCTTCTATCAGCAGTTTGGTCGCTGTGAAAATGGATCGACCGGCGTCCTGTTCTTCATTCCAGTCTGAAGTACAGACTTTATTGAAAAAGAATTCACGCTTTTCCGCCGTTTCAAAATAGGTATCATGAAATACATAATTCGGGTTCCAGTCTACCAGCACAGCGCCGAGATCGAAAATGATCGTATCAATGACTGGGGTGGGGTTTTGTTGGTTCATCCTTGAATTTAAATTTGAAATAAATCATGGTAAGCGAAAAAGCCAGGAGTATTCCATTGGTGAGAATGATCACCCAGTTTACCGGATCGAGAAGTGCAGCATACGCGATCCACATCACTTCGTTGATGGCGGCGATCAGGAACATCATCAGCGATATCCCGCTCGCATTGCGTTCCCGCGCTGTTTTGATAACCTGGGGCAGAAAGGTCAACGTGGTAACTGCTCCTGCGGCATAGCCTAAGATTTCTACCGGACTCATGCATCGAAATTATAGCATTAATGCCACTTGGCTAACAACCGTGTCGGGTTATCTTTTTTCAAAAAGCCACCAGAACTTCTTCCGGGGCTTGATCTTGTAATTTGTCGTAATGTAGTGGCGGATATGGTCCATTGCTTCGTCTGCATCGTCGGTGAACAGAACGAGGTCCATGTCCTCCTTTGAAATGGTGCCACGCACGGCCATATCGTTCATCGCATCCATCATTTCCTTGTAGTATTCTTTGCCGAATAAGACAATAGGAAACTGGGTCAGGCTTTTTGTCTGCACCAGGGTGAGTGTTTCAAAAAATTCATCCATCGTCCCAAATCCGCCCGGCATGATGATGAATGCGTAGGAATATTTGATCAGCAACACCTTGCGCACGAAGAAGTGCTCAAACGTCACGGACTTGTGTACGTAGGGATTTACATGCTGTTCGAATGGGAGCTGGATGTTACATCCGACAGACTGTCCGCCCGCTTCAAATGCGCCTTTGTTTGCCGCTTCCATAATGCCGGGGCCGCCACCAGTCATCGTTGTGAAGCCGAGGTCGGCAATTCGTTTACCGAAATCCACGGCCTGCTGATAATAGATGTGATCCTTTTTAAACCGTGCCGAACCAAATACGGTGATGCAGGGACCGAGGAAATGAAGATTTCGAAATCCCTTGATAAATTGTTTGAACACCCGGAAAGCGAAAGCCAATTCATATCCCCGGCTCTTGGGTCCGTCGAGATAAACGTGCTGCTTCGCGGGAACTATTTTTTCGTTTTCATCCATAAGGTATAAAAGTAACAAACAGATTGCACGCAAAGTTGTAAAGCACATAATAAGACGCGAAGAAAGTCCTGGTTAGCAGTAAGTGGCTGCGTCTTTGCCAGCTTTGTGTCTTTGCCTGAAACAGCAATTTCAGCTATTTTGCACCCCTAAACCAACGCAAATGCGCATTGTCAGCTATAATGTGAACGGCATCCGGGCTGCTATCAATAAAGGTCTGATTGATTGGTTGAAAACTGATCCGGCTGATGTGATATGCGTTCAGGAAACAAAGGCGCTTAAGGACAATGTGAATCACCGGCTGTTCAATGATCTTGGCTATGAAGACTACTGGTTCAGTGCGCAAAAGAAGGGTTATAGTGGCGTAGCCGTTTTCACAAAAATAAAACCAGATCACGTGGAATATGGCACTGGCCACAAGGTAAGCGACGATGAAGGACGCGTGATCCAGCTTGATTTTGGTGATACCCGATTGATCAACGCCTATTTTCCCTCCGGTACAAGTGGCGAGCTCCGCCAGAGTTTCAAATATGTCTGGCTCGATGAAATGATGGCCTATCTGAAAAACCTGAGAAAGACAAAGCCAAAGCTGATTCTTTGTGGTGATTATAATATCGCTCACAAGGAAATCGACATACACGACCCTAAAGGAAATAAGAACACAACTGGTTTCTTACCGGCGGAACGCGAATGGATGAGCAAGTTCCTTGACAATGGCTGGATCGATACGTTCCGCCATTTTCATGATGAGCCACACCGCTATAGCTGGTGGAGCCAGCGATTTCCATCGGTTCGTCTTCAGAACAAGGGATGGCGGATAGATTACATAACTGTTACAGATCCCTTAAAAAAGCATTTGCGTTCCTCGGAAATATATCCTGATGTGAAACACAGTGACCATTGCCCGGTATATTTAGATATCGATCTGGTTTGAGAACGGGTCTGATTTAACCAAAACTATCTTCATGGAGATCCTATTGCTTCTGCTTGCGGTTATTGTGATCATCCTGCTCGTACGGGGCGCTGGCGGTAACAATGACGCCCAATACCGGGATCTGCGCGACAGGCTCAGCCATCTGACCCGGATGGTGGAGCAACTCCAGGCACAGATCAGGAATCAACAAGAGATAAAATCCGACAAACCGGCGCAGGTCTATAAACCGGATGACGTTTCACCGGACAAACAAACCACACCCAAACCGCCCCCCGCACCTGCAGCCGCGGTAACTCCGAAAGAACACAACGAACCTTTGACGGACATCAAGCCGATGCCGCATTCCGTGCCACTGGTGACCAAACCAAAGCCTGGCTGGTTCTCCAGGCATCCTGATCTGGAAAAATTCATTGGTGAAAACCTGATCAACAAGATCGGTATCGGTGTACTGGTGCTGGGTATTTCCTTTTTTGTGAAATATGCGATCGATAAGGATTGGATCGGTGAGGCAGGACGGGTAGCGATAGGTCTGGTTGCCGGTGCAATCCTGATTGGCATTGCGCATTATGTACGGAACAGCTATCGGTCCTTTAGTTCCGTGCTGGTGGGTGGCGGGCTGAGTGTATTCTATTTTACCATAGCCTATGCCTTTCACAGCTATGCGTTGATTGGCCAGCAGGCGGCCTTCCTGATCATGGTGCTCATAACAGGTTTCGGTGTTGTACTGTCCCTCTTGTATGATCGAAAGGAACTGGCCATCATCGCCACCATAGGTGGATTTGCAACACCATTTATGGTTAGTACCGGGGCCGGGAATTATGTAGCCTTATTCACGTATATCGCCATACTAAATACGGGTCTGATGACCCTGGCCTGGTTCAGAAAGTGGCGGGAGATCAATATCATTGCGCTCATCTTTGCAACCCTGATCGTTTCGGGCTGGATGATCAACAGGACATTCTTCCATGAAGCACCGTTCCCCTATCGTAACGGCTTTCTCTTTGCCACCTTGTTCTATATACAGTTTATGGTGATGGCATTATTGAACAACCTGAGATCCGGAAAGCCCTTTGCAGCTCCAGATTTTGGGATCGTCATTGCTATAAACATCCTGTATTTCACGGCGGGAACTGTGATGCTTACGTTCTGGGATATTGGCAATGTTCGTGGAATATTTAGTGGAGTGTTGGGTGCCGTGAACCTTGGGCTTGCGGGGTTGTATTCAAGGAAAGTAAGTAAAGACCGCTCATTCGTGTTGTTATTCACCGGCCTCGGCATAAGCTTCTTGTCGCTCGTAGGCCCGCTGCATTTCGAGGGCAATGCTGTTGCACTGTTCTGGGCCACCGAATCGGTATTGCTGATCTGGCTGTACAGCATTACGGGGTATGGTCAGCTCCGTACGGTATCGGTGTTGACACTTGTGTTGGCAACTGTCTTGTCGGTCGCTAACCTTACATGGCAATACAGTTTCAACACCACATTACCGGTTCTTCTCAATAAGGGTTTCATCACGACGTTGTGGACGGGAGTGTCTATCCTGGTCTACAGGCATTTCCTTCAACGAGAGCAAGAGGGAACTAAACCACTGAATCCCGCTTTGGCTAATCTGAATGTCATCACCCTGGTGACAGGTATTGGTTTTATATTCCTCGCAGGCGCCTGCGAGATTTTCTTCCAGGTGGCCAGTTTCTCCGGCCAGCCCATGGCTGGTGTATTATTGCAGCAGTATATTTTTGCATTTGCCATTGTGCTGAGTTTTCTTTTCCGTCGCTCAGCGGCTTCGCACAATCTGCAGGCTTTACTGACTATAGCGTGTTTCGCGATCTACTTTTTCACGGGTCTGGGTAATAATCCGGCGAAGGATATTCGACCGGAGTGGTTTATTGCCTACTGGCCTTTACCGTTATTGCTGCTGGTAATGATTTACTGGCTGGTTCGCAACATCCGGCGTGCGGAAAGCCCTTACCTTGCTTCATACAGGAGCAGCGCCTGGATCATTTCCCTGGCAGTGGTTTACATTATTTGCCGGGAATTATATACCGCTATCGCCTGGTTGCATTATGGAAATAAAGACTGGATGTGGTGGGAGAACCTTTACTTTAAAGCAGGAATAAGCATTACCTGGAGTGTTTGTTCATTTGCACTGATGTGGCTGGGCATGAAGCACCGCTATCAACCCTTGCGGATCATTTCACTCACGCTGTTTACTGCCACACTCATCAAACTGTTTATCTACGATATCCGCAATATGCCAGCGGGAGGTAAGATTGCAGCGTTCATTCTCTTAGGCGTGTTGCTGCTCACGGTATCCTTCATGTATCAGCGGCTGAAGAAATTACTGATCGATACAAAAACAGAAAACAACGGAAATGCTGATCTATAATATAACAACCAAGATGGTAGCCGGCATCGAGGATGCCTGGCTGGAGTGGGCAAAAACCGAATTTATTCCCGGTGCCATAGCCAGCGGGTGTTTTAACAGCGGGAGGGTCATGCGGCTGCTGGATGTGGATGACGAAGAAGGCCCTACCTATGCCATCCAGCTTGAATTCACGGAACGGAAGCAGTATGACAGGTGGAATGAGGAATATGCCGGAGCATCGACAGACGAGGCTTTCAGGCGCTGGGGCAACCAATTTATCTCTTTCAAGTCACTTCTCGCCATTGTGAATTGAGTGTGCAAAACATTATTTATTTAGTTTTGATTACTGGAAAACAATTGTATATTCCTCTAAAACCCAATTCCCGCCTGCATTTCAGAGGACGATCCATGAAAGCCTTTACCGGCGGGCATTTCAGCGGATACTCGTAATTAACCGCGTAAAATCACAGTAAGTGAAAACGCTGAAAATCCTTGTCCCTAGCGGATTCGGGCGGGTTGTAAAAAATTGGCAAAATCAAAAAAAACTTTTGCTGGTATGAAAAACCGTATAAATTTGTCGGCGTTACTAAATCATTAAAAAACAAGATCATGAACAAAGCTGAATTAATCGCCAAACTGGCTGATGATGCTGGTATCACGAAGACTCAGGCTAACGATGCGCTGGATTCTTTTGTTGAGGCTGTTACAAAAACATTGAAAGGAAACGGTAAAGTAACTCTCGTTGGTTTCGGTACTTTTTCTGTAAGCAAAAGAGCTGCCCGCAATGGTCGTAACCCACAAACTGGTGCGGTTATCAAGATCAAAGCTCGCCGCGTTGCTAAATTCAAAGCTGGTAAAGAGCTTTCTGGTAAACTCTAATCAGACCCTTACCGTATTAAAAAGCTCCGGTGCTGCAAGAGTACGGAGCTTTTTTGCTTTAAATAACTAACTTCGCCGCTGAACTTAAAACTTAAAAAAATCATGGGAAGAGGAGATAAAAAAACTGCAAAAGGCAAACGTTTCAAAGGATCATTTGGTAAAAGCCGCCCGGCTAAAACCGCCCCTGCGAAAAAAGCTGCAGCTAAGAAGAAATCGGCCTAGGCTGGTTGAGGTTGAGGCTGAGGCTGAGGTTGAGGTTTAGGTTGAGAATAAGTCAAAATTAAAAATGAAAGATGAAGACGTCTTTTGCATTTTTAATTTTTACTTTTTAATTATTTCGCCTCAACCTTAATCTCAACCTCAACCTCAACTAAGGCGCAAGGCGGGCTGTTTTCCAGCTACCATCGTCCTGCAAGGTATACTCGATCCGGTCATGTAACCTTGATGGCCGTCCCTGCCAGAACTCAATTACTACGGGCTGTACAAGGTATCCACCCCAGTGTGTCGGCCTTTCGATCGGGTTATCCTTGGCCTTTACTACCATATCCATATAGCGCTGTTCCAGCCATTCGCGGCTTTCGATCACCGTGCTCTGCGGTGATACAGAAGCGCCCACCTGGCTGCCATGCGGGCGTGAATGGAAATAGGTCGTGCTTTCTTCCTCACTTACCTTCCGTACAATTCCGGTAATCCTTACCTGGCGCTCCAGCTCTTTCCAAAAAAACACCAGGCAGGCCTTTGGGTTTTCCTGCAACTGGCGACCCTTATAGCTTTCGTAATTCGTGAAGAAGGTGAACCCTGTGTCGCTTAATCCCTTTAACAATACGATCCGCGCAGACGGGATCCCATCGGCGGAGGCCGTCGCCAGCGTCATTGCATTCACTTCGTCTATCTCTGAAATGATCGCTTCCTCCCACCACTTTTCAAACTGGCGTAATGGATTGGGGTCTATTGAATCTTCCGTGAGTGTTTTCCTGGAGTAGTTTGTCCGAATCGATGCGATATCGCCTGCCATGTTCTAGATCGTTTGTGCAAATTTAGCAGAAGAAGCGGCAATGGTAAAATAGCATCAATCCACACTTCAATGCTATCAATGTGAAGCTCAGTCGGTGGTATTCTGCAGCAGGCGGTCCCGTTCTGCGGAAACCACATTCAACCTGCTTTCCAGTTCTCCGACACGACGCATCTGGAGCTCCAGTTTTTTATTTGCCTCTGCCACCATTTGCATATCCCGGTTCAACTCTTCGAGATAGGCTACCTTCTTCTGTAATTGTTGCCGTTGAAAATTTGTGTCCTTCAATTCGTCTTCCCTGTCACGCAATGCATCCTGCAGATCCTTGCATTGTGACTCGAGCGCATTTGCCCGAAGCTTCTGTTGTTCATAATCCCTTGCCAGCTTGTTGTGTTCTTCCCGCAGGTCTTCAAACTCTATATTCGCCATGCGCGAGGAGTTCAGTTGATTCTCGAGTTTGCTGATCTTATCCTGCAGGGTATTGAATTCATTGTACGCACTGTCCAGCATCGAAGTCATCTCGTTTGCAAGCGATTGCTGTTGAAGAGCGCTGTGCATTTCTTTTTCTTTCTCCACAAGTTGCATCCGCATCTGATCTACCTGGCGGGCCAGCTCTTCATTCGTACGTAACATTTCCCGCTGCATCTCTTCTTTTTCCCTAATCACATCGATATTGCTGAGCAACTGGTTGATCTTATGATTCTGCTCGAGCAGGCCCTGTCTTGCCACCTGGAGTTGTTCAAGATAATCATCCGGTTCGCCCGGGGCAGGGGTGCCTTCAGCAGTCTCCTGCAACACCTCTATCTCGTTTTCAAGACGACGATTGGCTTTCTGCAATTTTTCATTTTCTTCCTGAAGCAATCTGACCTGTTGCTTCGCGTTCTCCAGGTCAGCCCCGAGATGATCGTTCGGTGCGTCTCCAGGATCGGACGATGTCCGCATGCTTATCTCGCGAAGCTCCTGCCGCAGGTTTTTAAGTTCTTCGGAATACAGGTCATTGTTCTCCTCGGAGGTCCGCAATTGGCTGCGAAGCTGGCTGAGCTCGCGTTGTAGTTGTTCGTGCTGATGGGGGTCTGCGACGGGTTGCTGTTTGAGTTCCTGTTCGAGGCGTTTGTTGGTCCGTCGGAGTTCTTCCGCTTCAGTGGAAAAAATATTGACGTCTTCCTGTGCGTCGAGCAGTTGTGTTTTTAGCGCGGCGAGTTCTTTATCACGCTTATCCATGTCATCAAAATAGCGCAGTTTCCATTCATCGCGTGCGGAGGAAGTCTGCAGCATTTCTTCCGTAGTAGCCTTAAGGCTTCTGCGACTGGCTATGAAGAAATGGATGGTAATGCCAAGAATGATGGCACCAAACATCAGGAGAAATATCTCCAGTATGGAAAGGGTAAGGCTTGCACCCATGGTGGAATTCGATTAAAGATTTGCTAGAGCAGAAAGCCGTGGTTCGGATCTCTGGTTTTTCACAGAAAGTGGGCAGAAATGCCTTTGCAAGATAATGGTATATTTAAGAATCCGGAAGACTTTCCCCTTAATTCCGGGCGGGGATTCTACGTAGTTTCACGCGAAGAAAAAAAGGGAGCAAAGAACGCCAAGGTTATCAGCATCTTACCTTCAGTTCCTTCCAAACGTGCGCTCCGCACTCCACACTCCACAGTCCGCACTTTCGCTATCCTTTCACCAGGGTCCCGACTTTCTCTCCTGTCACTACGCGGCGGAGATTGCCTTCCTTGTTCATGTCGAATACGATGATGGGCAGGCTGTTTTCCATACACAGGGTAAACGCCGTCATGTCCATCACTTTCAGGTTTTTGCTGATACACTCCTGGAAGGTGATGGTATTGAATTTTGTAGCTGTGGGATCTTTCTCCGGATCGGCGGTGTAGATTCCATCAACCCGTGTTCCTTTGAGAATCACATCGGCATTGATCTCGATAGCGCGGAGGGATCCGGCTGTATCTGTAGTAAAATAAGGGTTGCCCGTACCCGCACCAAAGATCACAACTCGCCCTTTCTCTACGTGGCGGATCGCGCGGCGGCGGATATAGGGTTCGGCAATTTGTTCCATTTTAATGGCTGACTGCAGGCGCGTATAAACTCCAACCCGCTCCAGGCCGGCCTGTAAGGCCATACCATTGATCACAGTTGCCAGCATGCCCATGTAATCGCCATGAGCCCGCTCAATACCTGTGTCTGCTTCATTCATGCCCCGGTAAATATTGCCTCCGCCGATTACAATGGCTACCTGTACCCCCAGCTCGGTGATCGATTTGATATCCTGTGCGTACTGACCGATAACGGCAGAGTCCATTCCGAAACTCTTATCGCCCATTAATGATTCACCGGATAATTTGAGGAGGATACGTTTGTACTTAGGCAACATGGGGAGTTAATTTTCGCTGCGAAGATAGGGATTGCGGCTTATTTCACGCAAAGGAACGGAGAGGCTGAGGTTGAGGTTGAGGCTGAGGTTAAGACCAGGGCCGGGCTGGATTGGAGTCTGTGCACTTTGAAGTTTTGAGTTTTGCGTTTTAAGTTATTGAGCGTGACACAAAAAATCCCGATTGCCAAGAACAACCGGGATGATATATCAGGAAATTAAGGTCGATTAACCTAATGCTACGCGCTTGAATTCTGTAACAGTTACGTTACCGGATTCTTTCAGGTAATCAGCTACTGATTTGCCGGCATCTTTTACAAATGCCTGTGCAGTCAGTGTCTGTTCTTTGAAGAATGCACCGAGCTTGCCTTCTGCGATCTTCGCGATCATCTCTTCAGGTTTGCCGGCCATTTTCGGATCTTCTTTCATCACATCCATGATGATTGCCTTTTCACGGGCTACCACTTCAGCAGGTACGCTGGCAGCATCCACCGCTACAGGGTTGAGAGCAGCGATCTGCATCGCCACATCTTTTCCTACTTCCGGAGCTTCGCTGCTAAGACCAACCAAGACACCAATGCGATTTGCACCATGAATATATGATGCCACGTAAGGCGCTTCAACACGCTCAAATTTCGTGATACCGATCTTCTCGCCGATCGCTGCCAGCTTATCGCTGATCAGGTCAGCCACTTTAGCGCCGTTCACGGTTGCTGCTTCAAGCTCTTCGGTTGTTTTTGCACCTGAGCTGATCGCTGCATCAGCGATGCCCTGTACAAAAGCGATGAAGTCTGTATTTTTTGAAACGAAATCGGTTTCGCAGCTTACACAAACAACGATACCTGTTTTGTTATCTGCAGTTGTCTGCGCAATAACAACACCTTCTTTCGCTTCGCGGTCCATTCTTTTAGCAGCTACTTTCTGTCCGTGTTTGCGGAGCCAGTCGATGGCTGCTTCAAAATCGCCGTTGGTTTCCGTAAGTGCTTTACGGCAATCCATCATTCCTGCGCCTGTTGCCTGGCGAAGCTTGTTGATATCCTGTGCACTGATAGTTACTGTGCTCATTATTTATGCGTTGAAAAGTTAATAATCGTTTACCTCAGGGTTGGCGAAGATTATCTTCTGCCACCGCCAGGACCGCGTCCGCCACCGGTACCACCGCCTGGTGTACGGCGTCTTTGTCCACCAGCCTGGCCAGCTCCTGCACCGGGACCACGTCCGCGGCCTGCACCACGGCCACGACCAGCTTCAGCCTGTGCTTCCGCTTCGAGGCGCGCTGCGCGCTTTTCATTATCATCACCACCTGCATCTTCCACATCATCTTCCTTAGCAGCCTGGCGCTCAGCAAGACCTTCAGCGATGGCAGCAGTGAGGTAGTTTACGATGATAGCGATTGACTTGGTGGCGTCATCATTCGCCGGGATGGCGAAGTCAACTTTATTGGGATCGCAGTTGGTATCCACTACGCCAAACGTAGAGATGCCAAGGCGTTTTGCTTCAGCAAGCGCAATATGTTCGTGCCCGATATCAACGATGAAAAGAGCTGCAGGTACACGTCCGAGCTGGGCGATACCACCGAGTACTTTTTCCATCTTGTCGCGATCACGGCTAAGCGTGAGACGCTCTTTCTTGGTGATGCTGTCAAAAGAACCATCGCTCAGCATCTTTTCGATGCTCTGCATTTTCTTCACGCTCTTACGAACGGTGTTGAAGTTGGTCAGCATACCACCGAGCCATCTTTCGGTAACGAAAGGCATATTCACCCGACGAGCAGACTCGTTTACGATGTCCTTTGCCTGTTTCTTCGTACCGACGAAAAGGATCTTCTTTCCGCTGCGGGCGATCTGCTTCATAGCGGCAGCAGTTTCCTGCAGGCATTCCACCGTCTTGTTCAGATCGATGATGTGAATACCTTTCTTTTCAGCAAAGATGTAAGGCAACATCTTGGGATTCCATTTCTTCTTGAGGTGACCGAAATGTACCCCGGCGTCAAGAAGCTGCTGTTGTAGTGAAGTATTATTTTCCATTATTCAGGTTGTGTTTATCGAATGCTTGATTTTATTTACTCCGGCCAGGTCTTCCACCGGAACATCATCATCCATCCCGCAACGGCGGGATGGCGAAGTATGTTAACGTTTAGAGAACTGGAAGCTTCTGCGTGCTTTCTTATGACCGAATTTCTTACGCTCAACAGAACGTGGGTCACGCTTGAGCAGGCCAGCCGCTTTCAGCGCCGGGCGAAACTCAGGGTTAAGCTCAACCAGTACACGGGAAATGCCAAGCATTGCTGCTTCAGCCTGTCCTTTAACACCACCACCGGCAGCATTGATCTTTACATCAAATTTGCCAACCGCATCAACGGTTTTGAAAGGGCGTTCTACCTGGTTTTGCAGGTAAACGAGTGAAAAATAAGTTTTATAGTCCTTGTCGTTCACTGTGATATTGCCGTCTCCTTTTGAAAGGAACACACGCGTCACAGCTTCCTTACGACGACCAACTCCATTTTTTTGCTTTTCCATGATTTTTATTTTACCATCCGCATCTTAGCAGACGTATGAGTAGTTTTAGAATTTCAGTTCCTTAGGTTGCTGTGCAGTATGCGGATGCTCTGCGCCTGCATAGACAAACAATTTCTTGTACATCTTGCGGCCCAGGCGATTCTTTGGCAACATGCCTTTCACTGCTCTTTCGATCAGCACTTCGGGACGACGCTTCTGAAGGTTGTTGGCAGTTTCTTCCTTACGACCACCCGGATAACCGGTAAAATGATCATAGATCTTCTGCTCGCCTTTGTTTCCTGTAAGCTGAACTTTCTCTGCATTGATCACGATGATATAATCACCAGTGTCAACGTGCGGCGTGTAGTATGCCTTGTTCTTACCGCGAAGGATCGCAGCAATACGGGCACACATACGTCCAACGGTTTGATTAGTACCATCAACAACATACCAGGTACGTTGCACGGTAGCCTCGTTCGCATGTTTGGTTGTGAAATGTAATTTGCTCATTTTGTTTTCTTTTATGTTGCCGCTATCCCGGCAACTGTTTTTTAAATGGGGTGCAAAGATAAGGGTGACATAACCGCTCTGCCAAACAAATCAGCCCCAATTTTAAACAGCCACCCCGGCAAAGCATTGATTTACAATAGAAATTTTGACAGACTTTTGAGCAAGGACTGAAATTCCTGCCATCAGAGCCCGGTTTTGCCCCACCGTCTTACTTTCGTTTAATTAATACCTATTATATAACATGTCCAATCTTCTTCTCGGCCGAACGCAATTCGGCGATCCCGCCAATGCCGGCCATGTACTCCCATCCGATGACGCTCATGCTTTGCTGAACAATTGGGTGCCCAATGAGCGGCTGCGGCTCCACATGCACCAGGTAGCTGCGCTTATGAAGGCCTGGGCATTGGAAAAAGAAGGGGAAGACGATCTCACCGCCCGGAAATGGGAACAGGCCGGCCTGCTTCATGACGCGGACTGGGAAAAATACCCTGACGGCCATTGCCGTATCATCATCGAAGAACTCGAGCGGCGAAAGGTGGACCCCGATATCCTCCACTGCATCGCCTCGCACGGGCCCCGTTATTTCGGCGTGGAGCCTGCATCCAATATGGACAAAATGATCTATGTGTTCGATGAGCTCTCCGGCCTGATCCACGCTGCCGCATTGATCCGCCCCACCCGCTATGAAGGCCTTGAAGTAAAAAGTGTACTTAAGCGGCTCAAAACACCCTCATTCGCCGCACAGGTCAGCCGGGAAGATATCAAGGACGCCATATCACGGATCGACCATCCGCTGGAAGAGATCGTCGAATTCATCTTAAAAATTCAGCCCTCGGTCACGCTATAAATCACTGTTCATGAAAAAGACAGCATTCCTTATCCTGCTTGGCTGCAGTGCACTGAGTGGCCTTGCACAGCTTTCAAAAACAGATAGCCTCTATATCGCCCTACAAAAACAGGATAGTATTTTCTTCGAACGCAGTTTCAACCGCTGCGATCTTGCCTACCTGGATACCGCCATCCATCACGATCTTATTTTTTTCCATGATATCGGTGGCATGCAGGACCGGGAGAAATTCCTGCTTGCGGTAAAAAACAATCTCTGTGGGAAAGGCACCCAAAAACCGATTCGCAAAGTTGAACCAGGCAGCCTGGAGGTCTATCCTCTATACAGCGAGGGCAAATTATACGGCGTCATCCAGATGGGCCTGCACAATTTCTACCAGCGCGAAGCCGGAAAACCAGACAAATGGAGCAGCCGCGCAAAGTTCACCCACGTGTGGCTGTTGCAAAATAACCGGTGGTTATTGAAGGAAGTATTGAGTTATGATCACACGACAACTCAATTATAGGCCCTATGCATTGATGGCGGAGTACAAGTACAATTAAAAAGTAAAAATGAAAAATTAGTCGTCGTTTTTCATTTTTACTTTCATACTTATTTATACAGCTCCGTTTCGGGATGAAACGTCCGCCAGCTATGATAAAATTCCTGGTAAGCTTTGACCGGTTCGAGCGGTGGAGCACTGCCTGAACGCCCGCTGAGCGAAAACACCGTTCCATTGTCCGGTGAATAAAGCGAGTCGTTTCTGTTATCCAGTAATCCGTTATTGCCGCGATAGTATGCATAGAATGAGGCATTATCTGCTGCGATTGCCAGAACGATCTTCTTACCGTCGATCTCATCATTGATCACCCGCTTTTGACGAAGCATGTTCCAGTCATAGGCTTTCGACCTATTGCCCGAAACAACGCCGATCACCCAACTCTTATCGCGCCACGACAGGCTATCTGTACCCGTCAGTGCATTTCTGCTCAGGCCGGATTCATATTTCATAGTGGTATCGTACGATGCAGTATAGGCAGGGTCGGCCTGCATGATTGTCGAGGCAGGATGCACTCTTAGCCAGCTTGCAAGCGAGGTTTGCTGACTGTGTATCTCCTTCAGTTGCATTCCCTTTCTTGGCCCTGCAATAGCTTCGCCCGTTGCCTGTCTCCACCAGCTACCGGTGGTCTTATCTTCCAGCATCGCATTGAAATGATCCATCCCAACGAGCCGGAAGGTTTCGTGCCTTCCATCAATGGTGGGATCGAACACGCGGCCAGTCCGACATACCGTACAATAAGTGACAAGTACCTTTTCTCCACCAACCTCATCCTGCACCTGGTGATGGTAGCCGAGGAATTGTATGGGATAGGCACGCGCGACACCATTTCTCACAATGCCGATCACCAGTCTGGATGTATCCACCTTATTTTCGGTGGCACTTGCCAGCACAAGCGTTTTTGGCTGTGCAAACATCTTGTCGGCAGCCATCTGGAAATTTGCCATGTATGCCACAGTCGCTAGCAACACCAATGGTATGACAGGCACCCATTTTCTCCTCCATCGTCCACGCAGAAGACCGGCAATGATCATCACGATGAATAAGCCGCGAATCACCCAGCGCCATTTGTATAAAAAATACGCGAGGTCGATCGAGTTCATCCGCTGGCTGCCGGGCATGGGCATGATGAAGAATACATTCGCAATTTCGAATAGAAGCAGGCCGATAAATCCGAGCCAGAATAATTTTTTCATATTACTATTGATTATTTATACAAGTCAAGTGATGCATATCCTTCGGCCGCGCGCATGGGCGCACGTTCTACATAAACATTGAGGTCATTCGGCGCCCAGGTGCCAAGGCCATCGACATACCTGTTGAACATACAAAACGCTGCTGCTATCAGCACCGTGTCATGTATCTCGCGGTCAGTTGCCCCTTCCGATCTCGCCGACCTTATATGATCCTCTGTTACATGCTTTCCTGATTGCTGGACAGCGGCCGCAATCTTCAATAAAGCTTTCATCCTGGCAGAGAGTGCTGCATTATCGATATCCGCCTTGATCGCAGCAATGGTGTCAATGCTGCACTCCATGTAATGACCGGCAAGCGCTCCATGCACATGCTGGCAGAAAAAGCAGTCATTCAGGTAGGATACATAAGTGCCGATGAGCTCCCGATCGCCACGACTGAGTGTATTGTCGTCATCGCGAAGAAGGATCTCAGCCAGCATGTTCAGCGGCTTCGCTGTTTCGGGGCGAAACGCCATTGGACCGCGTATGCCCGGGAGGTCGTTTCCAAGATCGATGTAAGCCATGTTTGAGGTTGAGGTTTAGGTTGAGGCTGAAGTCAAGGTTGAAGCCAGGCACTATGCGTGACCTCTGCCCTGCTTCCGCCTTAGCTTCAACCTTAGCCTTAGTGTCAGCTATTGCATTTCAGTCAGGGGGATGGGCATCGCACTCCACACATCATCCCCCGGCCGATCGATCGGCAGCGTTGCCAGGCGGTTGTAACGACGCATATCGATCCATCTGTGTCCTTCATAGAACAGGGAATACCGGCGATGGTAAAGAATTTCATTTATCAACGCTCCCTCATTCACTGCACCGCCGTATGGGGTCAGGTTGTGCTCATCACGGATCGCATTGATAGCCACTATGGCATCAGGGAAGGCGTTGGACCTTGCTTTTGCCTCCGCGTAAATCAGGATGAGTTCTTCATTCCGGACGATAGGAATAGGCGCAGTGCTGGACCTGTAGACCCATACATCGCGATCACTGCTGAGGCCGGAAGTTGACGCCACATCTGTCCTGATGGTCGCTTTGCTGATGCGATCATCGCCAGGGGCGATCTGCGTTGTATAAGACGGATGTGCGAGTCGCACTTCACCATTTGCATTCTGATCAAAAAATGCAGGATTGAGAATGTCTCCACTACCTGTGCTGAATACATGATAAACGCCTGTATTAAGATCACCGGCAAGGTTGAAGAATGATTCATTCAGGGCTGTCAGTGCACCGGGCCAGTCTTCCCTGTAAATTGCCACACGGGCTGCAAGTGCGCGGTTAAACCGGATCAGCCCTGCTGCATCATCGAAGCCTTCGAAACCGGTTGTCAGCTGAAAACCTATCTCCGCCGTACTGAGATCTGTGCGGCCTTCGTTCAGCAGATCCGCGATCGCCTCGATAGCCTGATCATACGGCACGATGGGCCCGAGGTTGCCCGCGTCTGCCACATCTATTCTTACTCCATTTGTATAGGTGAGATTCAGGTTCAACAGGAGCTCATACGCCTTTATTGTTTTTGCAAAACCGATGAACCCGTTTTTCAATGCCGGTGAAATTTGCTGCGAATTGGTGGCCGCCTGAATCAGTACGTTGCAGTTTTTGACCACACGGTAACGGGAGGCCCATGGATTGGTAATGTAAAAGCCGGTATTGTTCAACTGCGTGTTTTCTGATCCCAACAGTTCGGTTACGAAGCGGGGGTCTGCACTCGAAAACCTGTACATTTCCCTGCCCAGTACGCCGACCACATCCAGGTAAGCACCTTCATTGATACGCATACCTGCCAGCGTGCCGGTAACCAACGCACTCAATTGTGATTGTGATGCATTGTTAAGGTATTCCTCAATCGTTGGGCTATTTAGGTTGCCATACTCTTTTTTACAGGAAGAAAATACGAACACCAGAAGCAAGGTAAGGCTGTATAGAAAATTATGTTTTTTCATTGTCCTAAGATTTTGCGTTAGAAATCTAATGTGATGTTGAACATCGCGCGTTTTGAAGCCGGGAAGGGATCAACGTCCACGCCGGATGAGAAACCGGTTCCAAAATTGGAGACCTCGGGATCATATCCCTCGTATTTCGTGATAGTGATGAAGTTGTTGAACGAGACGCCCACCCTTGCACCCCTGATCACTTTCCACGGCAGTTGTGGCAGGGTATAGTATAACCCTATTTCCCTGAAGCGCAGGTAGCCTGAATTCTGCACAAACCCGTCGGCACTTCCGCCGAGGTATTGCCCAATTCGCTGCGGGCCATTGGGAACACCATTTTTATCATCATCTTCATCATAGTCAGCACTGGTTCCACCAAAATCATTAAGCAGGCTCGTAAGGTTAACATTATCCCCCTTATATTTCCAATGCACGAGGAAACGGAGTGCCAGCTTGTTCCGGAATACTAATTCATTGAATGTATTCATCTGGAAGGTCGGCTCGCCATTTCCCAAAGGAACTATCTCGCCCGCCGGTGCGATCGGCGCATTCAAACCAACAATCTGTGTTGCGGATTTTCCTTCTTCTATCCGAAACGTGCCGAGACTTGTACCAAATGAGCCTAACACAACGGGTGGTATATCAAGACGGGTAACCTTTGATCTGTTTAACCAGAAATTTACCGACGTATTCCATTTGATGTTTTTCAATGCCAGGGGTTGCGCATTCATGCCCAACTCGATTCCCCTGTTCCGAAGATCACCGGCATTCACAAACCTGGTGGAGAAGCCAGATGACGGTGGCACGGTTGCCAGCAACAGGAAGTCAAATATCTTTTTGCTGTAGGCGGTCAGCTCAAAGCTCAGTTTTCCATTCAATACACTGAAGTCGATCCCGGCCTCCAGTTCGGTTTGTCTTTCTGCTTTGATGCCTGGGTCGCCACCCTGAATATTCACCAGATAACCCTGCAGTCCGCCTGTGTTTGCAGCAACGAATGTGGTGAACTTACTGCCGAATGCGGGAAAGTTGCCCGATTGCCCATAGGCTGCCCGAACCTTGAAGTTGCTGAATATCCGATCACTCAATACATCGAGTCGTGTAAGATTGACAGAGAGACCTGCCTTGGGATACAATGAAAATTTCTCAGGATCACCATTGTTCGTTGACCTGTCAAAACGAATACCACCGGTGATGTTGATGGCATCTTTAATCGTGGCTTCTTCCTGGATGAACAAACCTTCATTCTGGAACTTGTTCCGAAACTGCTGCGCGGTCAGCTCACCGCCCTGGTCCATGTTCGACTGGCCGGACGCTACCTGTGTAGCCACATTCAGGAGATTATCAAAATCTCCCCTTTCCTGGGTATACCCGGCAGATGTTGTGAGCAGGAGTTTATCGGATGCATTGAAATTATTTACAAGCGACAGGATTGTGTTTGTGTTGAGGCTTTTCGTTACACCCTGGATCGACGTTCCGCGGTTGATCACCTGCGACTGGAGTTCACGGGGGAACAGGGCTGATGTCACCAGGTTGTAAAAGTCAATACCGCCCCGTCCTATGAACTTGGTGACCGACCTTTCGCTGCGCTGCAATGTAGCTTCCAGGCTGAGTCCTGTTGTGAACCTGTTCACTTTTTCATTGTTTCGCATGAGCGCTATTGTCTGCAATACATTGGACGCGCCGAAAGGATTGTTTGGGTAAACACCAAACTGGTCAGGATGCAGTTCTGCAAATGATGGCGTAGATGAGAGGGAAATACTATATGTTACTCCATTGTTGTCATTCCCGGTAAGACCGCGATTTGCAGAGGAGTTCACATAGTTGGTGCTGACACCGATCTTGATATTTTCATTTACACGGTGGTCTACGTTCAGGCGAAGGCTGCTGTTACGATAGCCGGTTCCTTTCACAATTCCGTCTTCGGCTTTCTGTGCGGCGGAGAAATAAAAACTGGTGTTCTCATTACCGCCTGTCATGCTGAGAACACTGTTGCGGAGGAAGCCCATATTGTCATATACTTCCTTCTCATAGTCATAGATCCGGCCGGCAGCCTGGGCGTCGAGAAACTGTTGCCGTAGTGCTGCGCTGCGTACGGGATCGCTGGAAAGACCAGCCGCAGCATCCGCGGTGAATGTCCTCACCCCAAGGAGTTTTCGAACCTGTACGATACCAACATCCTGCGAGAAACTGATCTTCGATTTGCCCTGCTTTCCTCGTTTGGTGGAAATGATGATAACGCCGGCCGCGGCTCTTGAACCATAGATGGCAGCGGCAGAGGCGCCTTTCAATATTTCGATCGACTCGATATCCTCTGCCCTCAGGTCGGCGATCCTGCTGGATGGGTTATCCTGGTTGGACGCATTGCCACCCGCCGCCGCACCGGTCACAGCATTGAGTCCGCCCGATGTGGCGGTGTTGTCCATAAACACACCATCAACCACGTAGAGTGGCTGGGTGTTACCAAACACAGAAGTGACCCCTCTCAATTTCACTGAAATGCCGCCACCTGGTGCACCGGTATTTGCGTTGATATAAGCACCGGTGATCTTACCATTCAACGCAGCATCAAATGTTTGGGCAGGAGCTACCCCACTTAGCTGTTTGGCCGAGATCGTTCCTACTGCATTGGCAAGGTTACTGCGTTTTACATTGGTGGCAAGACCCGTTACAACGACCTCGTCGAGCCGCGCGAAATCCTCTTCAAGTCTGACAGAAAGATCCGTTGTGGTGGAGGTTACGGTGATTTTTTGGGACCTGAATCCGCTGGTCGATATTGTCAGCGACGTTCCATCCGCAACAGTGATGGAGAAGCGGCCATCGGCATCTGCAACTGTGCCGCGATTGGATCTGTCAACGGTAATGCTTGCGCCCTGTACGGGATTGCCGCTGCCATCCACGACCCGGCCCGAAAGGCTCCGGCCCTGCGCCATTGCCAGGCAGGGTACTATGATCGCAAGGGTCAGCAGCGCATGAAACAGTAATTTCTTCATAGCTGTTGTTTTCGGTTAATAGAATAAACTGTATTGGAAATGATCTGACTTATTTGTCCGGGAAATGATATCCGTTCACCATCCTAACTCCCATTTCTTCATACACAGAAAAATCATCGGGTGTGAAACTGTTTAATCCATCCACGTAACGATTGAACATGCAGAAGGTGGCAGCGATCAGCACGGTGTCATGTATCTCCGATTCGGTGGCGCCGTATCTCTTTGCAAAATCAATGTCAGCAGGTGAAACATTTTTCCCCGACACCTGTACCCTTTCGGCAATCCGGAGGAGGCTGGTAAGCTTTGGGGAAATGTGTGCTTCCGTATCGCCCTTCAGCACGGCATCCACCACCGCTGCTTTTCGACCGTAAAGCACTCTGGCTGCCGCAGCATGACTTTGAGTGCAAAAGCGGCATTGGTTCAATGATGACACATAGGCAGCCAACAGTTCGCGGTCAGCCTGGGGCAAGGTGCCTGGCCCCCGGAGTAAGACCTGTACAAGGTCGTATAATGGGCGACCGGTCTCGGGCCTGTAACTGACGAGGCTCCTGATGCCTGGAATGGTAGCATCAATATCGATATGCGGTTTGTTGGCTGTATCAGGCATTGATGTTGACTTAAGATCACATCGGAGTTAATGTTCAGGCCACGGGCTGTTTTCCAATTGATCATATCCGCCGGGCAAGCGGTTGTACCCGATCGTTGTTATGCGTTTACCCAATTGCTGGTAAAACGCGGGATCATCGGGTGTTACAGTTGCGAGTCCGTCCACGTACCGATTGTATAAACAGAAAAGTGCGGCAATAAGAACTGTGTCATGAATTTCCAGGTCAGTGGCACCTTCTTTTTTTGCCGCAGCGATGGCTTCCGCCGTAACTGCTTTACCGGACTCCCGGACAAGCGCAGCGATCCGAAGCAGGCATTTCATCTTTTCGCTGATATCTGCGGAATTGATATCCGTCTTGACGCTGGTGGTGGTCTGTGATTCACCGCTGAGAAGGTCGGCGGCTGCAGTATGGGCATTTGTACAGAACCGGCATTCATTCCCTGAGGAAACCACGGTTGCGATCAGTTCGCGTTCTGCTTCGGAGAGGGTGGATGGACCTCTGAGTAATATTTGTGTTAGCTCGCGAATGGGTGCGGCTGTTTCCTTTCGATATTCGAGCAGGCCGGTGATACCCGGCAGATGATCCTCCAGGGGAATATATGGCATATCGTTAATGTTCCGTCTCGGTCAATCGTTGCCCATACATCAGGAGAGAAAAAAGGGCGTCAGTAAAGAATTACAACGCCGTGAATGCATATGTATGAAGCTAAAAAATTAAATCTATTCAGCACCATCGGTCAACGCGCGCTGTACTGCGTAATCGCCGATGTTATGTCCCACCTCTAATCCTACTTCACAGTCTGCTCGATAGTGAATACCTCCGTACATTCTTGACATAGATGCTTCCTGCGCCATGGCATGATAGGCAGTGGCACGGTCAGGAACAAGGTGAGCAAGTATCTGTGCCGCCGCGCCGCTAAAAGTGGAGTGGCCAGAGATATACGCAGGGAAATTTGGAACGCCGGTCAGTGTTTTGATTCGCGGATCCATTTGTGATGGCCTTGGGTTGAAGTAATGGAACTTTGTATCCCAGCAGACGATAGAGGCATCCATCAGTGCCATATTCAGGAGAGCCATATTCCTTGCCCAACGAACCTCGCTATAATTTTTTGTGATAAAATCTTCTGCAGCGATGGCATCCCAGTGGCCCGGAGGCGTTGAGGTGCCTACTCCATCTGCCCAGAAGTGTACGATACGAATACGCTCACGTGTGGGGTTGTTCACGTATTCATATATCTCCTGTGTTTCCTTTTGCATTTGCTCGCTGTGAACAGATGGTGGAGGACCGGGACGCAGTGAAACGGCGGTCAGTGAATCAAAAAGAAATGCTTTTACCTTTCCAAAGATCGGCAGCATGGGCGGCCGCTTTGGAAATTCCAGGCTATACCAGGGAGTTTCACCTCTTGAGATACAATCTGTTTCGAACTGTGCCCAGGCTGCGGGGTTACCACCGGCTGCACCAGCACGGTCACCACGAGCACGTGTCACGAATTTCTGTGCAACTGCTCTGCCGAGTGCAAGACCTGCTTCGAGATCACTACGCACATTCGCACCGGAGATGATGCGTGCGTGTTGATGCTCTTCCAGTTTTTGCTGGATATAGTCCTGGTCACCCGGAAATAAAAGCTTCAGCATCTCCACGGCTGTACCGGCTACGACTGCGTCCTCGGAAGGATATGAAGGGAGGTCGCTTCTCGGTACCAGTACCTGCAGGCTTGAATCTTTCTTATAGGGGGCAGCGCGGTTGTATAATTTTTTAAAATGCCAGGCAGCTACCAGGGCATCGTACTGTGCAGCACTCACGTATCCATAGGCCCGCGCAGCGTAAGGCGGGTTGGCAAACGGGAACTGTGGATAAGCCAGTGGGTTGTTTGCATTTGGTGCGGGGTAAGTGCCATCCGGGTTTTGATAGGGCGGCAGATTATGTTTGGCAACGAGTTCGCGCAATATTTCATTCCATCGCAATACAGCACCGGCGCTCCAATATTTTACAATAGCTTTTTCATGACCAGTGAGATCAGCCTGCCAGGTCTTGATCTCATTCACCTGGGCAGTGTACTCAGGGGTATTCACACCAACAGGCGCAGGGACAGCGAATTCATCAGGCGATGAGAGCAATACAGGCTTCCAGTTGCCCGCATCTATATCAAGGCTGGCCGGATTAAGGGCAGGTATATCATCCGTACGTCCTTCCACGCCTTTATTGCAGGATGTTACCAACAATGCGCATGTAGCGGTAACAGTCAGGAGGTATAATAGTTTCTTCATATTAGTTGGTTGCTGGGTTAGTCACTTTGGTTTTGCGGCTGAAATCGAAGACATAGAACAGGGAACCATAGAGCGTTGTCGATTGCCCCACATTCCTTCCAGCGATGGTATAGCTGCCGCCGCCGACAAGGGAAAGCTGCTCAACGTTCGGTATCACATATTTGATATTGACACCAGCAGTTGTCGCATTCATGCGGTTGCTGGGGAAAGGCATGTTATTGCGCGTGATATCAAATCCACCAAAGGTTGTCCAGTTGTTCAGCACAGCCTCGGCGATGATACGATGGGTGCGATAACCTGTCCGGAAATTGAAATTGCCCGCGTCAGGCATTTCAACCTCGTTAGTGTTGTGCATCGTGGTGGTATAATAGGAGGTACGGTCGATCTTGATATTATCTCTGGCTACATAAGTTGCAGAACCTGTAGCAAACCATTTCGACAATTGGTAATCCAGCATCAACCTTGCGGATGCTGTTTTGCTGCGGAGGCCCGGCGACAGCGGCAGGAAATCTGCAGGGTAATCAGATAGTGGCGCGGATACACCGCCTATTGCAAACATGGTGAGCCGGCCAAAACCAAGCTTTTTATTCATGAACCTCCATTTGGCAAAAAGGCTGAGGTCCTGGAAGGCATCAAGCCCTGCCAGGGTGCCTGCTGATGCTTTCGTTTGTACGTAGGGAACATTGAATAATAAATTGATATTACGGGTGAGGCCATAAGCACCCATGACGCTGTACGTTTTTGTGGTGACTGTTCCGAGATTGAGATTTTCTCTTTTCATCGTGCCTTCCCAGTATTCTTTCCAACTGCTGTGCATGAACATCGGGCCAACGCAAAATGCATTCTTCTCCATCATCAGTCCGTCCATGTCAGTCTGTGCGGACACCGGGTTTACTGCAAGGCTCATAGCCCCTGCAAGAAACCCGCTGATGGTGATAATTAACTTTGATCGCATGTTAGTTTTATTCTTGTTTTGGTTAATGGACGGTCCTGGTATTGGCTTCGGGTTTAACTGCTGTATCCGCCGGCACAGCCTCCCGATTGGCATACTGCGCGTCAGTTTTGCGAAGCCGTATCTTGTTCACTATAAATTCTCCGAGTCTTTTTCCTGATACTGAACCTTGTTCGTTATCGAACCGGTAGTGGATGCCGCCATACAACCTCGACATGGCTGCCTCCTGCGCAGCGGCGCGGAAGGAGCGGATCTCGCGGCTTTTAATGCCGAACTCAAGTGATGATGTATCAGTAAATGAAAGGTTGTCGCCAAACCATTTTGTCATCACTTCCGCCGCGGCGGCTGAGATCGTAGCGTGGCCGGATGTATACGAAGGGAAAGGAGGCGTTTGAATGTAAGGCCGCCAATCCTCTCCCAGGTATTTATTGATCGCCGTTTCAGGGCGGATATAATTACTCCGGTATTTTTCATCCCAGCAGGCGATGAAGGCATCGAACAAAGCGATGGATGTTTGCGTATACGCGGCTACTGTAGTTGCAAAATCAGCACCTGACTTGCTTGCCGCAATGCCTACAATGTTCATCCAGTGACCGGATGGGGAAAATTTCTTTGTTGCATACATGGCATGACCGTTCACGACAAGTTTGAACGGATTATCATCCCAGAAATCAGCGATATGTTTTTGCTCGTCTGTGAGATTCTCGCCGACTGCTTTCACTTCACGCAGATACCCATAGTATTCACTCGTTGTGTCTTTGATATTGAATACAGGCGGCCGGATCGGCATGAACTGGTTGCAGGTATCGATTGCAAGGCAACGGATGCTGTTCCATTTCGGCTCCACTGCACCGGCATACATCGGTGGAGTGGGCACCCAGCGGCCGTCTTCATCCCGTACTGTGTATTTTTCCGCACTTCTGGTCTGCAGGTAAAAATCAGCCTTGCTCCATTTGAGTATGGAGGCCACCACGGTGTCTGACCAGGCGATGGTATTTTCCAGAACGTCGTCTGGCATACCAGCTTTGGTAGCGGCTTTTGTCAGCTCATCATAATAGCCCATCATACTGCCTTCGGGGAAGGTGACTGCATTACCGACTTTGCAGAAAGAAAGAAGGCTGGCAAAAGAGAAATCGATCTCTTTTTCATTCACAGGTTTCGGCATTTGCGTCAATCCGCGCACCTGGCCGGCAAGCGATACAAAGTCAGCGTTGCCCGCAGCCATGGTCTCATACGCCGCAATGTTTGCATACGCATAGTTCCGGGTTGCGATCATGGGTGGAAAATTGTTTTCCAGTACCACATCGTTGAGTTTCTTAACGGTCTTGCAATACAATAATGCATCTTCCGTATAAGCCTTGTAATTGCCTTTCTCTCCGCTACAGGAGGTAAGCAGCACTGCCACGAGGACAGTCAAAAGAGTCAATCGCACGTTGTCGAAATTTTAAAAATGAGAATAGCCCGCCTGGCAACGGCGGGAAAGATCAGGCGTTCAGCCGGGGTGGCTTGCCTGGTTGGGTAAGTGACGTATGCATGGTGGCAGCAGTGAAGCTACCATAGTTCTGCGTCATAGAAGTTGAGAAAGCCTGCAGGCCGGGAAGATCATTGCGATCATCGCATTCACCAAAGAAACCTTTGGCAAAACTCTGGTTACCGCTTGAATTTTTTTCCGGCTGGCTATGATCCAGTCCGTTGGCTTTTTTGAAAAACTCGTTGCCGCCCTGTTCGATATCCTGGCGCGACTCGTTTGGGATGCATTTCAGCACGAGGAAGCCATTCTCTACTTTTCTTTTAACGTAAGAATATACCTGGCCGTCGATCTCGACTTCACCATAGTGGCGTTCAAATTCAGGCTGATTGATCTGGTAAGGGATGTTGAGGGGAATGCTGATCTCGACGAGGTCTTCTTCTGCATATTCCTGGTTGTCAATACGTGCTTCCAGCCTTGTATCGGCCTTAGCAGCCAGGATGTCCATCACGATACGGTATCCGTACCAATTGAAGAACAGCATGATGAGCAATAATATGGCAGCAGTTTTTTTCACTCCTCGTTTAGGTAAGTACAAAATAACCATTAATTAGCAATCACTGAAAAAAAGTGGAGGATTTTTCTTTCCTGGTTATTCAAAACTCAAAACGGAAAACTCAAAACGAAAACCTTAAAGGTCAATTATCGGCCAATAGCCCGATAAGGGCTTTACCCCCCGACAAGGGCTTTAGCCCGCGAGTCGGGTAATTTGAATAGCTCCACTTTTGTCGGGGTAAGGCGTTCACGGGCGGAAGTACCTTCCCAGCGCAAGCAGGACAGGTACGCTCGTCCGCCGCGCTAACCGCTACTCAGGATCCAGGCGTACTCAACCAGCAGAAACTAAAAGGTTAAGAGCGGTCCGGCACCCTTCGACAAGCTCAGGGCAAGTCCAACCATCGAGCATCCAGGATCCCGAATCCCTATCTCGCAAACCGCACTTCTTCCTATTTTTGACGCGATGAAAAGAATTGCTGTCATTGTCCTCGGGCTTCTCGCCGTTGGAACACTTCTCAGTTTTATCCTGGTACCTAATGTTGTAGAACTCACGCACCGCAGGGTTATAAAAGCTGATTATGTTGCCATCGAGCGGCGACTGACGGATACCGCTGCCTGGATGGACTGGTGGCCACAACCTCAAACCTACCCTTTCTATGACGGAATTTCGTATAAAGCCGGGACCCGCACACCCGCTACCATCGCCGTGGAAGCCAGCACTCCATCAATTTCTGTTTCCTCATTTATCCGTATCCGTCACGGCGGCCATGATTCTACCGGCATCGAATGGGTATCGATTTTTCCAACTTCCTATAATCCCATCACCCGCATCTCCCGCTACTTTGAAGGGAAAAAGATTGCGGAACGCTCAGCAGCACTGACAGATCACCTCGCCACTTATTTTTCTACGATGGAAAATCTTTATGGTGTTCACATCGATGAGGTGATCGTGCGTGATTCCTTACTCGCTGTAACTTCAGAGACAGGCACGAACTACCCTGACCTTGCAGGCATCTACCGGCTGATCAATAAACTGCGGTCGCATGTAAAAAGCAATGCGGCGGCAGAAACAGCACCGCCAATGGTAAACGTATCAAGGCTGGACGGTGGTGAGATCGTAACCCGAGTGGCGATACCGGTTGACAGAGAAATAAAATCTTCTGCTGATATCCAGTTTAAACGCATGCTGGCAAACGGGAACATGCTGAAGACCACTGTTCGCGGTGGCAGCGGGGAAGTAAACAAAGCGCTGAACAACATGCGCATGTTTGTTGAAGATCACAAACGCACGGCGCCAGCCATTCCTTACCAGTCGTGGGTGACTGACCGCATGGCAAACCCTGACAGCTCACAATGGGTGACGGAGATATACTACCCGGTCATGTGATCACTGCAGTGTCACAACCATCGCGGGTGCATTGTTTCGGGCAAGTATATATGCCTGTGTTGATCCAATCCGAATCGGTTGCATGTTTCGCACCTGACCTTTAACTCCTGGTCCGCCAAGTGGCACCGCCGTCCAGTCGCCTTTGCCATTATTCAATAACAACGTCCCATAGTCCGCATCATATCTGCCCATCTCTATGTTGTTATCATAAAAATTACCAAAGAGCAGCAGATCGGGATGGCCGTCCTTGTTTGCATCCACGACAGACCCAGCCCTCAACTGGCTTAGTTGCGCCTCAAATGGCAGATCTGCTGCCTTCATCACCGAACCATCCTGGTAATAAACCGTACTCGCAAAATGGTCTGCCTTCGATATCGCGGATTTGTTGAGCGCGTCACTGCCAAACATATCCTTTATCGTGGCCTTTGCAAAATCGCCGGCATAAAGAAATTTCTTCTTGAGGAAGGGCACCTGTTTTTCCAGCTCGGCTTTGTTGGCAAACTGTATTTCTTTCCCGGCCAGGTAATACGTCAACAGTTGTTCTCTTCTGCCATTGCCGTCGAAATCGTTGAAGTATAAACGGACAGGCTGCGAGGAATCAGCACGCAGCCTGCTGTTCAGCCCCAGGTTGCCTGCTACCAGGTCCATCTTTCCATCGCCGTTGAGATCAGCGGGTAAAACAAAATTCCACCAGCCATACTGCCCGGATACAGGCTGCTCTGTGAGTTTGCCATTTGAGTTGATGAATACAGCGATAGGTGCCCACTCTCGCGCGAGCACGAGGTCGGGATCTTTGTCGTTATCAATGTCGACCCATTCTGCATCCGTGACAAAACCAGCAAGCGCAAGTGCAGGAGCAAGTTCCTTCGTTGCGAGTTTAAACTTTCCTTTGCCATCATTCAATAACAGGTACGATTCCGGCACCTGCCCGTAGGCCCAGGGAACTGCGCGGGCTCCTATAAACAGGTCCGGTGCACCATCGCCATTGATATCAGCGGCTGCGACGGTGGAGGCTGTCAGGTACATCGGCGGTAATGCGGCAGTATCGCGCGCAAGCCCGCCTTTTCCATCGCCCAGGTATATACGCGGTGAATTGTGCCGGTCATTTCCATAAAACTCGTTGCCGCCACTCGCAACAAGCAAGTCCGGGTGCGTATCCAGATTCACGTCCGCCCACACTGCCTGCACATCTTCATAGATACTATCTACCATTAGCTGCGATGAGCTTTGCTTTTGAAATCGCCCACCGGGTTTTTGCAGAAACAAGCCAGCCTGTTGATTCCGGGCTCCGCCAATAAAGACATCATCCAGGCCGTCATGGTTGATATCGGCCACCGCCATAGCCGGGCCTTCGCTGGATATCATGTGCGGGATCAGCGGCTCGCGATCAAACTCTACAAAATGATTTTCCTTGTGAACAAAATCCAGCCCGCTGCCAGCAGTTATGTCCACCAGCCTGTAAGCAGGTACAGGTGGCTGAAGCCGTGTAAAATCAAATAGGGGATGCTCTGCGGAATATGTGATGGTTAATTTCCTGTTCAATGTATCCAGTTTCAACGACTGGTATCGCCGGTCGGGCCAGATCAATAATGCAGAATCGATCTTCCTGCCTGACGCTCCGATCAACAGCGGTCCTTCCATGCTTGACATGAATCCCCGGACTGCCTGCTTTTCGTAAGTTCTTGTTTCGCCTCCGGCAAATATCACAATCCTGCTTCCTGTCGCAGTCGTATTGCCGGAAGGTCCCTTCAATGTTATTGTATAGGAACTGTTGGGAGAATTGTCCGCAGCCTGGTTTGCATAAACCACAGCGTTATCATCAATGTTATTCACCACAACATCCAGGTCACCATCGTTATCCAGATCTGCGTAAGCTGCGCCATTGGAAAATGATGGGGCATTGTTGCCAATGCCGGCGTTCAAGTCCTCAAATTTCAAATTGCCGGTGTTGCGGTAGAACTTGTTCGGCAATTTGATCTCGGGAAATTTATCGATCAGGGCAAGGTCTGTTTTCTCTACTGAATTCTCGGTGATGCGTTGCTGTATCTCGCTGTTCGAAAGAAAGTTGATGTAATCGATGTCGTTCATCCGTTTCGGTATCCCGTTCGACACAAAGAGATCTTTGTTGCCATCATTATCAAAATCCATCCACAGCGGCGCCCAACTCCAGTCGGTGGCTGCTACGCCGCTGTAGAGTCCCACTTCGCTGAACAGACCATTCTTCCTGTTATACTGAAGATTGTTTCTTGTGTATTGATACGAGTACCCCTCACGAATTTTATATTGAAAAATATCGTAGGCATCTTCTCCAAGCGAGCGCTTCAGTATGTATGGATCTTCCGGCAACATATCCATGGAAATGATCTCCGGGAATCCGTCATTGGTCACGTCTGCCACATCCACGCCCATGGAAAACTGGCTGGTATGCATCAGTTGCTCCGCTGACTGCTCCACGAATGTGCCGTTGCCAGTATTGATGTAGAGGTAATCGTTTTCGTGGAAATCATTTCCAATATAAATATCCGGGTAGCCGTCTACATTGATGTCCGCAATGGATATTCCCAGCCCATAACCGATTGCGGTGCTGTTAATGCCAGCTTCACCCGTTACATCAGTGTACTTTCCACCGTCATTCCTGAACAGCCTGTCGCCCGCGAGTGGATGAGTGGTGCCGTCGAATTCGCGCCTTGGCTTGAACGTGCCATTCTGATGCACCGAATGATTCATCAGGTACATGTCGAGATCACCGTCAAGATCATAATCGAAGAATGCGGCCTGGGTGCTGAAGCCTGAAAAATCAAGTCCGTAGTCGGCGGCCTTGTCGACAAACGTGGGGATGCCTGCAGGGTTATTCCCCTGGTTTACCAGCAATTGATTTCGGCCTTTCAACTGCAGGTAATTGCCAACTTTACAGACGTAAATATCAAGCTTGCCATCATTGTTGATATCCACCACCGAGATGCCGGTGGTCCAGCTCTGGTCGTCCGGTATGCCAGCGTCTTTGCTGATATCGCGAAAACGAAGCTTCCCTTCATTCAGGTACAACTTGTTTGCCTGCTGATTCGAGCCAAAGAAAATATCCTGCAACCCGTCATTATTGAAGTCGCCGGCGCCTACCCCACTGCCATTGTAAAAATAGATGTACTTGAAGAGGTTGAACGCGGGATTATAGGTCAGCTTATTGGCAAAATTGATCCCTGTTACTTCGCTGTTTAATGCAATAAAGGCAGAGGGCGCATCATTATCCTTCCTATTGCAGGCAGCAAGCGCCAGCAGCATCAAACCCCAAATGACCCTTGACGTCATTCTCCTCATAATCACCATATGCTTTGCTGAGAACATCATTGTTTTAGTTTATAGACCAATGGCTTCCTGTTATTCATCGCTGCTACCAGTTTCACCCCGGTACTTGTATTGATAAACCGCAAACTTCTGACAGCACCGTCCAGGTTGAGCCCGGATGCATTGTTGGGCATGAATGACCATTTTCGTTGGCCGGTATTTAGCAACACTGTACCCTGGCTGGCGTCGAGCCGTCCAAATTGCGGTGTGAAGCCAAACATGTTGCCGCCCAGCACGAGGTCTGGTCGCCTGTCGTGGTTCACATCATGCAAAGCAATTGCATTCACGCTCGATAACTGGACCATGTGCGAAAGCGGCTGGACATCAAAACGCCCTTCGCCCTGATTGTACAGTATAGCCGATGCGCCGGTGTTGAACTCCATCACCATAGCTTTGTCGATCACAGCTTTGGGAAAAAGTTCATGAATGGATTTTTTCGCAAAAGCGGCATGGCGCAAATTTTCTTTTTTCAGGCCAGGAAACTGGTCGGTGATCTCGCGTCTTAGAAACACCGGCACATCTTTTCCGTCGATATGCCGGGTGAGGAAACAGTCCTGTGAACCGTTACCATCGAAGTCGGCAATCCACGCCTTTACCGGATTGTCTTTTCCTGGACGCAGGTAAAAATTCTCGCCTATGTTACCAAGTACGATATCCGTCAGGCCGTCGCCATCGAGGTCAGCAGCCTGTACGCTCATCCACCATCCTTTCAGGTTTTCCAGTCCAGGCAAGGCCAACGATACCAGTTTTTTATCTGCCAATCGAAGTATTTGCGGCGCCATCCACTGGCTGGTCACGATGAGCTCAGGAATATTATCACCCGTCACATCAGCCCAGGTTGAGGCCGTCACCATACCATGTTTAAAATCCGGCATCACTTCATCGGTGGCATCGGTAAAATGTCCGTTGCCGTCATTCCTGTAGAAGTAACTCCGGGGAGGCACACCATAGTTGAAAGGAACACTGCGGCTTCCAACAAAGAGATCCAAATCGCCATCACCATCTATGTCATAAGAGCAGGCGGTTGAGATATTATTTGAGTTGGCCGGAAACCCTGATGTAGCCAGGGTGAAATTTCCTTTGCCATCATTTTTATACAACCGATGTTGGAGTTCCCTGCCGCCGGGCCTGGTCGAATTACCTCCGGCTCCGAGGAAGAGATCCGCATCACCGTCGTTATCACAATCAAAAAAATGAACCGCTACATCTTCAAAATCAGTGAAGCTGTTAAAGACAGCCTGTTCAGAAACAGTAAAGCCGGTAGCGTTTTGGATGTATAGCCGGCCGGGTTGCCCTTTTGCACCACCGATATAAAGATCTTCCATCCCATCCCCGTTTACATCTGCTGCAGCTATCTGTGGGCCCTCCGTGGACAACTGCTCGGGGAGATTGCGTTGATCATAGAAGTCGATGTATTCATCTTCGGTATGTTTATCGAAATTGCTTTCTTCCGCAATGAATACCGGGCTGGGGTTCATTTTAGGCGATCTTGCTCTTGTTGCCCGGGAAATAGTTGCATGATCCAGTTTATACAACGTATCAGCAGCAGGATTCGTCAGCACTGAATAACTGCTATCGGGCCACGTGATAACCAGGGAGTCATATTTCGCCAGGGCGCCTGTCCCGAACAATTGCTTATAGTCTACCGACGACTGAAATCCACGCGTGGGTATCAGTTCCCGCGACCATGTATGCTCACCTGCATAGAGTCTCAGTTTGGCGCCGATGGCAAATGTATTGCCGCTGGTTCCTTTAAGTGAAACGGCAAGATAGTGTTGATCCTGGTGCTGTTCACGTGACTGATTCCTGTATACAAATGCCGGCTGGTTCACATTGCTGATCACGAGATCAAGATCACCGTCATTATCAAGATCACCATATGCCGCACCGCTGGAAAAGGAAGGTTGCGTGAAGCCCCAATCGTTACCGGCATCGGAGAAGCGCAGGTTGCCCTCATTCTTAAACATCTTATTGACCAGCGGCACGGACGGCATCTTACGGATGATACTGTCTACTTCCTCTTTTTCACCCGTCATCACCATCCGTTGAATAATATCATCTGCAAAGAAATCGATGAAGTCCTGATCGGTCACATCGTTGTAGATCCCATTGCACACATAGATGTCCGCATTGCCATCGTTGTTGGCATCAAAGACAAGCCCGCCCCAGCTCCAGTCGCTCGCGGCAACGCCGCTGTAAAACGCTGTTTCACTGAAACGGTTGTTGCCATTATTCACCTGCAAAGTATTCTGGGTATACTGGTTGTAGAAACCGGATCGCTGTTTCAGGCGCAGTACGTCGATGCTTTCAAATGATGTCGTCGTCTTGAGTCGATAGTCTTCAGATGGAAGCATATCGGTGGTGAAGATATCGTTGTAGCCGTCATTGTTGATATCCGCCATATCTGCACCCATGGATGCCAGGCTTGTATGTTGAGCCCATTGTTCCAGTTCATCCCTGAAGGTTCCGTTACCCTGGTTGATATAGAGGTAATCCCTTTCAAAGAAATCATTGGAAACATAGATGTCGGGGTAATGATCACCGTTTACGTCTCCCACTGTCACCCCCAGCCCGAAACTGATCAGGCTGCCATATACTCCGGCCTCCTCGCTTACGTCTGTGAACACGTTGTTGTCATTGCGCAGGAATCTGTCGCCGCCGCCTTTCAGGAAGTCCTTCACCGGCCAGTCCCGGGCACGAAGGTTTCGCTTGTTGGCGTAGTTGAGGGTGTTAACGGGGATGAAACTGTTGTTGATGATAAATACATCCAGGTCACCATCGAGGTCATAATCGAAGAAGGCTGCGTGGGTAGCGTAGCCCCCGGTATTTTCCAATCCATACTCTTTGGCAGATTCAGTGAAGGTGAGGTCATGGTTGTTGATGAAAAGCTGGCTGACAGGCGGCTTGCCATCGATAAAGCCGGCATTGCACACATAAATATCTAGCCAGCCGTCACGGTTTATATCAACCATCACTACACCGGTACTCCAATCACGCTTCTCGTTGAAGCCTGCTTTCGCTGAGATATCATCAAATTTCCAGTTTCCCTTGTTGAGAAACAGTTTGTTCGAGCCCATGTTGGCGGTGAAAAACACATCGGCCAGCCCGTCGTTGTTGACATCACCGATGGCGACACCTCCACCGTTGTAAAAATTGCGATAGCTGAAAATATTGAAGTCTTTCGTGTTGCGGATCGCATTGTTAAACTGGATGCCTGTCGACTCTGCCAGGGTGAACAAGGTCGGCTTCGGGGACTCGCCCTTGCAGGAAAGGAGCACATAAAGACAGAAACAACCGATCAGGATCCTGGATAACTTCATTACGTCAATTATACTTTTAGGCAAGACATTCAAAAATAACCTTTCGCCCTATAACAAAAAAGGAAGGCCCTTGAATAGAGCCTTCCTTGCTAAAATTTTTATATCAGATTAATATCCCGGATTCTGAGTCAGGTTGGGATTTGCTGCGAGTTGCTGAGCTGGTATAGGAAAGAGCAAGCGGGTTTCAGCAGATGGAGTTGTTCTGAGTTCATCAGGCTCCAGGAATTTTCCAAAACGGATAAGATCCTGGCGACGCCATCCTTCCCAGTAAAGTTCACGACCTCTTTCATCCAGCAACTGATCAAGATTCACTGATCCAAGAGCGGATGCATCGGCACGGTCACGCACGGCATTTACCAGTGTGAGGGCTGCGCCGGGGTTAGCCGGAGCATTTCTCAGGTGTGCCTCAGCCATCATGAGCATCACATCCGCAAGACGGAAGATGACGAAGTCGTTATCTACGTTATCTCCATTGTTATAATCAGGTGGATACTTAACTACACGCACACCGGTTACTTCCAGCGTATTTGGATCTGTTTCCACGGCTTTCACTGCTTTGGTGAAGCTCAGCGGGTTTCCTTTCCTGTCCTGCAGCGCCACATTATTCTGGTTGTACTGCTGGCCTTCAAGCAGACCTACGCGAAGACCGGACACGTTTGTTACACCAGGATAAGTATCGCCACGGCGTTTATCATTTGCTTCGAATTTGTCATAGAATTCACCCAAGGTTGTGAAACCGTTCCAACCACCTGGATTGTTGTTATAGTGGAGTGAACAGAAGTAACGTGAACGTACACCGCCGCTGCTGGAACCGCCGAGGTTCTCACCGGTGAAGATGTTCTCCGTAGACAATGAATTATTCAAAGGTGCGAAGTTGTCATAAAAATTACCTGTCAGCGTATAGCCAGATGCCAGGATATCATTTCCATAAGCCAGCACTTTCGCCATATCTGCAGGATCGAAAGTGGGTGCGGCACGGTTGGCAACAACGCCTTTGGTGAGGTACGCTTTCATCAGGAGAACGCGGGCGGCGTTCTTGTTAGCATTGTATTCAGGTCCGTTGGTGAGATCAGGTAGAATTGCTTCGAGTTCACTGATCACAAAATTGAGCGCCTCCGCACCTTTCCTTACGGAAGGAACCGCCAGCGGATCGCCACCTGGCTCACGATAGGGAACCTGGTCCCAGCCTTCCACATAGTGGAACTCAGCAAATGCACGAAGGAAGCGTGCTTCAGCCGCCTGCTGTGCATTGGGGCTGAGGCTGAGAACCTGCGTAGAGTTATAGGCAATGCGTCCCAGGTGTTCGAAGGCCATGCGGACATAGTTATGATTCGCATCCCAGGTATGCGCATGAAGTACGCGCCAGATGCCATTATCATCCCAGTCACCACCTCTTGTTGGACCGACGCACTCGTCTGTAGTATGCTCCTGTATCGCCCATACGCCTTCCTGGCCCTGCAGGTTGCGCATGTCATTTCGATAGATATTCAGCAGCAGGTCCGCAGCGGTGATGGAATTCCCGGAGTTCGCCGCGAGACTATCCTGGAAGTTCTCATCAATCTTATTACAGCCCGCTGCCATCAAGGCAACAACTGCGGCTGATAAAATCAATTTCTTTTTCATATGCATTAGGTTGTTCTGTTAGAAGGAAATATTTACGCCGAACAGGAATGTCCTTGCAGAAGGATAGCCGATATAATCGATACCCACTGACGGAATTCCATTTACCTGCTTGTCTGTGTTTACCTCAGGATCGAAGCCTGTGTAGTTGGTCAGCACAAAGAGGTTCTGGCCGGTGACAAATAAATTGATGTTGCTGATGTTGGATCCAACACGACCGATGGCATAGCTAAGCGTAGCGTTGGCCATTTTCAGGTAGTTGCCTTTTTCAAGGTAGCGTGATGAAGATGTGATCGGGTTGGTAAGTGATTCACCATTTCCAAACAGGTCAGCAGAGAGGTTTCTTGTACCCAGGTTACCAATTGGCAAGACTGAGTTGGCTGTATTATTATAAATGTAATGACCGAAGGCGCCATTCATATTTGCAGTCAGGGACAATTTCTTATAACCCACGGTTGTTGATATACCCAGGATGGTTGATGGATTGGGGTCTCCCTTATAGTAGAAGATGTTACCATCATCGGTGTAGATGGCCTGGCCGGTGGTCTTGTCTATTCCCTGGTAATCACGCGTGTAGAACACATTGATCGGCTGACCATTGGTGATCAGTTGGGACAATGTACCTGACATACCCTGACCATGCAGCGCACCAGTTTGAATCGGTGCAGGAAGGCCACTTACTTTATTTTTTACGAAGGTTGCATTAACGCCCAGGTCCCAGGTGAAATCACTGGTGTTAACGATGTTACCGTTCAACGTTACTTCCAAACCTTTATTTTCTACCTGCCCGTCAAGATTGATCCAGATGGTTGTACCTGGTGATGGCTGCGGTGAAATAGATGGGAAGAGCAGTTTCTTTGTTGTTCTGCTGAAATAATCAATTGTACCAGTGATGCGATTATTGAGGATACCGAAGTCAACACCGACGTTTGTCTGAATATCCTGCTGCCACTGGAGGTCCTTGTTAGGAAGCTGGTTTTCACCAAGACCGCCATTGTTCTCATTGAACACATATTTCTGCAGAGATGCACCTGACGGGAATTCCTGGTTACCGGTGATACCGAATCCTGCACGCAGTTTCAGCATGTTGATGGCTGTGGAATTCCAGAATCCTTCTTTATGAATGTTCCAGGCTGCAGCAAATGAAGGGAAATAACCGAAACGGTTATTCTCACCGAACTTGCTTGAGCCGTCTGCGCGAAGTGTTGCAGTCAGCAGGTATTTACCCTGCAGATCGACACCCACCCGGGCAAAGTAAGAGCGGATCTCGGAGAGAGGCGGGCGGAAGGAAGAGAAACGCTTTGTGGCGTTGGAACCAAACTGAAGATAGTCAGTATAATCCAGCGCATAATCTCCAAAGTCACGACCGTTCAGGTTCGTTCCTTTGACTTCATTGCGATAATACTCATAACCAAGCAAAGCGGTGAATGACAGGTCAGAGTTGAATCGCTTGTTATAATTCAGCGTCTGGGTGACCTGCTGGGTCAGCAACTCGTTGTTGGCAACGTTGGCAAAACCACGGCCATTGGGATAGCTCGTCGAGAAGCCTACGTTCTCGAGGTTAACCCAGTTACGCATGGATGTGCGGCGGATACCCGTACCATAGTTGAAGCCGTATGTAAGTCTATACTCAAGCTCATTCGTGATCTTATAAGATGGAGATATGCTACCAAGCACTGTCGTCACCGTCGCGCGATCGTGGTATCCTTCTATCAATTCAAGCGGATTCAGGGTAGAACCATCGAAGTAGTTATTGATGGTGCCGTCTGGTTTGCGCAAGGCACGTGTTGGGTTAAACTGGAGTGCTGTTGAGACCACGTTACCGGTAAAGCCGGCATCATTGCTTATCGCGCCAATCTTTTCTTTTGTCTGTGAAGTGATCAGGTTGAAATCAAGGCCGAGGCGGCGATTGTTGAGAAGCTTGAGGGAGGCATTGAAATTTGCTGTCAGTTTCTTCAGGCCTGTTCCTTTCAGGATACCTTCCTGGTCGAGGTGGCTGCCAGAGATCCGGTAGCGGCCATTCTCATTACCACCACTTACCGCTACGTTATTATTAGTGGTCAGTGCGGATTCAAATATCGCGTCATATGCATCGATGTCTGCGCCATAATCGCCATTGGTCAGGTTGTATTCATCCAGTGTAGCACGGTACATGGCCGCGTCCATCACGTCGATCTTTTTGCGCAGCTTGCTGATACCAACGCTTGAGTTCAACTCTAGGCGTGGGAGGCCGCTTACACCTTTTTTTGTGGTAATGATCACGACACCGTTGGCGCCGCGTGACCCGTAGATCGCAGTAGCCGATGCATCTTTCAATACATCCATTGAAGCGATATCATTGGGGTTAATGAAATTGAGTGGGTTGGCATCCGGAGTGGCTCCGAGTCCGCCGACGTTCACACCCGGGCGGGCACTGGATCCATCCACGATGACCCCATCAATAACGAACAGTGGCTGATTGCCTGTCCGCAGTGAGCTGTTACCACGAATCTTGAAAGTAGTCGCACCACCCGGCTGACCGCTGTTATTTATAACCTGTACACCGGCTACCTTTCCCTGGATCAACTGATCAGGAGCAACCTGGATACCCTGGTTAAAATCTTTCGGCTTTACCGAAGCAACGGCACCTGTCAGGTCACTGCGTCTTGCAGTACCATAACCGATCACCACCACTTCGCTCAGACCGGCTGCGCGGTTAGTGAGGGCAACATCCACGGAGGATTTACCGGTGATGTCCACTTCGAGAACATCAAACTCAACCGAAGAAAAAATGAGTGTGTTGATCCCTGACGGAACCGTGATGCGGAACGTACCGTCTTCAGCAGTTGCTGTTCCGGTCGTCGAGCCCTTTGGCTGAACAGATACACCGCTGGCCGCAGTACCTGTAGCACTGTTGGTCACTTTTCCGGTTACTGTTCTTTCCTGGGCGAAGGTTAATAATGAAATAAGCAGGAGTACAGGCGTGAGGATCACCTGAAGCAATCGTTTCATAAACATAGCATTCGATTTTGGGTTTTTTATCGACTCGGAGACTCAGATAAAATTTGTGTTCCCGTCACACAATTTAACTTAAACTAAGAGTATTAACAAAATTTTTTAAGGTATTTTTTGGATTGTAATGAGTTGAGTTTCACGCAACCTTCGACAGGCTCGGGCACGGGCTGCAAAGACCGGGGTTTCTTCGGGGTATTTGCCAGGTAAGCCGATAACCGGGCTTTCGCGACGTTGCTTACCGTTGCTTAAAATAAAAAAGCCGCCCCGAGGGCGGCTCATGGTCCTGTTCACTGTTTAATTAATTTTTCCTGATCGAGTAGGCATAGTTGCCCGCCACGCCCAGGTCGAGCGTGATGGTATAATTGCCGTCGTCCGCGATCCTGATATTCGACCCGCCGGGATCCGGCTTGTTGTCAGGTGTGCCATTGTCTCCATAATTTATCGCCCAATCGTCGTTGGCCCGGAACTTCAGTTCCTTGCCGCCCACGAGATTGGTGGTGATGGTCCAGGTTCCCGCTGCCGCGTTGAACGTCATTGGTGTGCTGGCGCCCCAACCGCCCGGCGTGGCATCTCCGATGATACCAAACGTAGTGATCTTCGTGCCGCTGAACGTCATGTTCACCGTATTTGCCTTCAGGAGGTAAACCCCGGGTCCATCGGCGAACGTTACATTATTTCCGCCGTTTGTCAATACCCCCGGTCCGGAACTGCCAAAGTCTCCATCGCTCCACTGCGGTCCCTTTACCAGTTTGAACTGGGGCGCTCCCGGATCGGTGAAATTGATGTAGCCTTCATAACCCTCGCCAGTAGTGCCGCTTGCATTCTTATCTACGATCTTCGGTGCCTCGCCGGGGTTCCAGCCCTGGTGATTACCCGCTACTCGCAGCGCCTGGGGGAATTCATAAACGATGATGTCGCGATAGGCAGTGACTGTCATCGTTACTACATTTGAATAGATCGGCGTAACGTTTTCCGCCAGGGAAGCCTTTACGCGCACTTCCACCTGCTGCGGACTGCCGAAAGGAATGATCTCCAGCAACTTTCCATTCAACTCGCCTACTTTAAAATTCTTTTGATTGGCGGTACCTACATTAACTGTTGCCGTATTCGAATTATTCGGAAAGTTCTCGCCAGCTTTTGCAAACTGGATTGTGTAGTTCACCGCTGCATTGAAGCCATACTCCGGTGCAGTCCAGGTAAGACTGGTTGCCGCTTCGCTTGCATCATCCTGGATCAGTTCAAGTGTGGGAACACTTACGGTCAACATACTGGTGCCGCCTTCCATCAGGGTTACCCTGGTCTCATCTTTTTTACAACCAATCACCGCTGTCGCAACGATAACCAGTGCCCCGAGATAGTTAAAAAATGATTTCATATAGAATCGTTTGATGTGTTTGAGTTATCAGCAAATTAGTAGCCGGGATTTTGTACGAGGTTCGGATTGGACAACATATCGGGTGCAGGTATTGGGAAAATATTCCTGTCATCAGATACGCCAGCTCCTGCCGGTGTGCCCCCTTTCCATGGCCAGAGATAGCTGTCAGTTGTAAACCGTCCATACCTTACGAGGTCTGTCCGGCGATGCCCTTCCCAGTAGAGTTCGCGTGCCCGTTCGTCAAGTATAAAGTTCAGGTTTAACTGGCCGGCAGAGATATTTCCCGATGCATCGCCGTATGCACGCTGACGAATCAGGTTAATATATCCCAGTGCAGTGGCTGCATCTCCCCCTGTTCCACCGCGAAGCACGGCTTCGGCATAGATGAGGTACATTTCGCCGAGGCGGAACAATGGAAAATCAACATCAGCATACTCGAGGCTGCTGCCGGGCGTGCCGTTGCGTTTGAGGTTCCTGAACTTTGTTACGGCAAATCCATTCGTGAACTGTGTCTGGTCACCAATTTCAATGCTCTGGCCAGCCTGGTAGAACTGAGCCCGTGCATCAGCGGCACCGGTATAGTCAGGGAAAAGATTTGGTAAAATCCTGGTTGTGCGTACTCCACCCCAGCCACCATTGATACCATAGCTGGATGATGGCATGCTGCCACCCACAGGCGCATGTGTAAGGAAGGTGGTACCACCAAAGCTTTGTGTTTTCTGGCCATCGTAGTTGATGGTCAGGATAAATTCGCTGGTGTTAAGGTGATTGTCTGCCAGCATGAGTTGCGTATAGTCGCTGATCAGCGAGTAGCCGGCATCGATGACTTTTTTAGAATACGTGATCGCATCTGTATATCGTGGTGAACCCGTATAGACCTCTGCATTCAGGTACAGCCTCGCCAGTAATGCCCAGGCTGCAGCCTGGTCTGCACGGCCATACTCATTTGTTCTTGCCGCTGCGAGCAAAGGCTCGATCTCCTTCAGTTCGGATTCAACATAGTCAAACAGTTCCGCGCGCGAATTAACCTGGCGGGGAAGCGTGCCCGAACCAACCACATCGGCTTCTGTTACGAAAGGCGGACGACCATATAGATCCATCAGCACCCAATACTGGAATGCCCGGAGGAAACGCGCTTCATTGCGGAATGACCTGATCTTTTCTGCATCCTGACCCGCGATACCGCGTGATGCAAGCTTATCATCAGTTGCCTGGCGGAGGAAATCATTTACCAGCGTCACCTGGTAGAGACTGCGATAGTATAAACCGGTAAGGAAGGAGTTGCTGGAAGACCAGTTCATGTTATGAAAGTCCTGTATCCCCGCATCACCCCATGCGATCACCGCTTCATCGGTACTCAGCTCCTGTGCTTTCCAGTACAGACGCAGGAAATCAGAAAAGCCTTCATCGATTCCGCGGATATCACCGTTACCGGCCGGACCCTGGTTTCCTGTCAGCGCAAATGCACCATAAACTTTGGCAAAGGCAAGCTGATAACCTTCCGGCGTACTGTATACCACTTCAGACGTCACGTCGTTGGTGGGAAATCTGTCCAGCTTCTTGCTGCAGGAGGATACCAGCAGTAATACGGCGGCAGGAAGCAGGATGAAAAATGATTGTCTTTTCATATAGCGAGTTTGTTCGTGTTAATTAAAATTCAAGGTTAAGGCCCAGGGAGAATATGCGGGGACGTGGGTAAAAATTATTGTCGATACCACCACTCACCTCAGGATCCAGGCCTTTGTACTTCGTTACAACGAAAACGTTCTGAACATTGGCATTGACGCGAAGTCTTGCTGCATTCTGCAACACTGATCCGAAATCATATCCAAGATAGATATTGTCCATCCGGAGGAAGGAAGCATTTTCTACGAAATAATCAGAGAGAATGTATTTATCACCGCTACCCGTGAAATTCGTTTCCAGCACATTGGCTGAACCATTGTTAAGGTAACCCAGCGGGTTAAGGATATTTCTAGATACACCCGTGTTGGAGAATACGTTGTTGTATACGTAATTGTTCAGGTTGGCACGCATCACAAAGCCAGCGTTCCATTTCCTGAAATTCACGTTGCTGTTCACGCCAAGCAGATAGTTGGGATCAACACCCTTGAACCGGTAGCGATCATCTGCATTGATGGTGCCATCCTTATTCAGGTCCGCGAACACATTTTCAACAGGCTTGCCATCTGCAGTATAAACCTGCTTGTAAACATAGAATGATCCACGCTGGAAATTAACGGAGTTGATCAGCACCTGGTTGTCCACACCACCTGAGATACCACCAAAGATGTTACCCGGGAATTTTGGATCATCCACAACAGTCAGCTTCGTGATCTTATTTTTATTGTAAGTGAATACAAAGTTGAAATCCCATGTCAGATCAGCACGGCGAACCGGTGTGGTATTCACTGTTACCTCCACGCCCCTGTTTTCCATATCACCTACATTGGCCACGATCCGGTTAGTGAAATTTGTACCCGCCGGCTGAGC
The DNA here is from genome assembly GCA_023430465.1 of Bacteroidota bacterium. GTDB lineage: Bacteria > Bacteroidota > Bacteroidia > Chitinophagales > Chitinophagaceae > JAEZAM01. Next base: position 42,840 of record JAEZAM010000081.1, read on the forward strand.
GATCTCATTGAGGAGATTCGTTGTTTTCTTATAGTATACATCCACGCTACCGCTAACACGATTATCGAGTATCGCGAAATCAACTGCCGCATTGAGAGTTGAGGTCTCTTCCCATTTGCGCGCATAGAAATAACCACCGGGACGATACATATTATAGAAGGTATTGCCCAACTGGTACTGTGCGGTATTGCCGCTTAGGTTATAGAACGAGATGTAATCAAAATAAGGGATACCATCCTGCTGACCTGTAACACCATAGCCAAGTCTCAGTTTGAGATCGCTGAATGTGTTGCTTGATCGCATGAAGTCTTCGTCCTTTACCCTCCAGGCCAGCGCAGCAGAAGGGAAAAGTCCCCATCTTTCATCCGGGTTGAACCTGGATGATCCATCGGTACGTAGTGTCGCCGTAAGAATGTATTTATTGCGGAAAGTATAGTTCAGACGGCCATAGTAGGAGATTAATGTATACTGCGGTTTATCGATCACGAACTTCGGCTCCGTGTTCGGCATGATATCACCATTGAAATTATAATCTGCAGAATTCAGATTGGTGGTGATGAAATCATAGTAACCATAACCAGCCACTACATCCAGTCGGCTGTCAATATTCTTGAGATTCTTAGCATAGTTGAGGTAGAACTCCACCGTTGCGTTGTCGCGGTATTGCGAATAGTGATTGTTCACACCACCGCTTCCGTTTGGATTGCGGCGATAAGAAGCAGCAGCACTGTCATTCACAACGATCGTTCCTGTTCCTCTCGATACATCATAACCAAGGTTCAGGTTAGCGCGGAGATCGGGGAGGAAATGGAATTTATAGTCGAACTGAATATTGCCTATGCTGCGGAGCACCTCACTCTTGTCAACACGTTGGTTTAACAATCCAACCGGGTTGCGTGGTGATAGCTGGCGCAGGCCCGTAGAAGCGCTGGCGTCGAGCCATTCGAAATAGCCGCCATAGCGAGGGTTGCCGGAATACACGGGCTGAGTAGGATCGAAGCTGACAGCCGATCCGATAGCACCCTCATTCGCGAACCGGCTGCGGGATACAGAGCCTTTCAGGCTGAGATCGATGCGGAGATGGTTGTTGAATAATTGCGGGCTGAGATTGATTGCTGCGGATGTACGTTTGAGGTTACCGGTTTTCAGCACTCCATCCTGGTTGAGAAATCCAAGAGATATCCGATAGGGCATATTCTTCGCAGCACCCGACACGCTCAGGTTGTTATCCTGTGCGAAAGCCGTGCGGTAGATCTCATCCTGCCAGTCAGTGCTTGCGGTACCAAGGAGGTCTTTCTGCGCCTGTGTGGCATTGGGATGATTATTTACAAAACTCCGGAACTCATCAGCGGTCAGCACATCAGTCGTCTGGCCAATCTTCGACATGGATACCAGGCTGTTGAAGTTGAACACCGGTTTACCGCGGCGACCTTTTTTAGTGGTAATAAGGATCACACCATTCGATGCGCGGGATCCGTAGATAGCCGTGGCCGATGCGTCCTTTAAAATATTGAACGACTCAATGTCATTGGGATTGATCAAAGAAAGCGGGTTGGGTGAACCGGATACACCACCATTATCCAGGGGAATACCATCCACCACGATCAGCGGATCATTGCTGGCACTAAGAGAAGCACCACCGCGGATACGGATGGAACTTCCAGCACCGGGCGCTCCGCCATTCGATGTTATTTGTACACCTGCGACCTTCCCTACGATCAGTTGCTCCGGTGTTGTCACCTGGCCCTTGTTGAAGTCTTTTGCCGTAATGGACGTAGCGGCACCAGTAAGATCACGTTTCCTGGTAGATCCATAACCAATAACTACCACTTCACCAAGCGATGTGTTATTAATTACCAGTGATACATCGGCAGTAGTACGGGAAGAGATGTCGATCTCTTGTGAGGTATAACCGACAGAAGAGAAGACGATAAAGTTGATTCCCGCAGGAACCGTCAGGCTGTAACTACCATCAGCAGCGGTTTGCGTGGCAGCTGCACCACCACGGGCAACAACATTCACACCGGCTACCGGAGATCCATCGCGTGGATCAGTAACCTTACCTGAAATAACCCTGCCTTGAGAATAGGAAACGATGGTAATAAGCAGCAAAAAAGGCAACAGCAACGCCTTAAGCAGTTTTTTGGGAAACATAGCAATCGTTATTAGTTAAGCGAATCAGTTTGAAAATACACAATGTGTATTTAGCACACAATGTTAGAGCATTTTCGTTTCCCGAAAAAATTTCTTTTTCCGAAAACCACTACCCGCCTGATTTAGCCCATGCTAAATCGACCTAAAACAGCTTTTTTCCTTGAGGATTTGCGCCGGAACTCCGGCTTCAACCGGTAAAGTTTGCCCGGCCTGTGAGGGACGTCTTCTTCCATTTCATTCAGATCCACCAGCCAGTCCTTGATAGCAATCTTCTTGCGGAAGTTGCGGCGGTCGAGTTCCACATTGAGGATGGCCTCATATAGTTCCTGCAATTCCCGGAGGGAGAATTTCTCCGGCAGCAGGTTGAAGATGACGGGGTGCTCGATCACCTGGTCGCGAAGGCGAGCCAGGCAGGTGTCAAGTATGGCTTTATGGTCAAACGCCATGCGCCGTATGTCCTTCACTGGCTGCCAGCGAAGATCATTGTTATTCAGCTTCAGCTTCTGGTGCTTCACATCGATCAGTGAATAGTATGCTGTGGTGATTACCCTGCCGGACGGGTGCCGGTCAATGCTGCCGAATGTATGCACCTGCTCCAGGTATACATCTTCCATCCCGGTCCGCTCCTGCAGTATGCGGTAAGACGCCGCATCGAGGTCTTCATCGGGTCGCACAAGATCGCCCAGTAATGAATTAAGCCCGGAAAACTCTTCCAGGTCAGATTTTATCACCAGCACCTTGAGCTCTTTTTCATCATAGCAGAAGATGACACAGTCTACGGAAATGGCAATATTGAAATAGTCAAGGTGACTGATCTTCTCCAGTTCCGCTGTCTTCAGGTTGGCTGAATTGGCCATATGCATTCGTCATTTTACCAGGATGGGCACCCGGCTTTGTTGGTTAAGGGCATATACACTGATAAAATATAAACCCGCCGCCAAATTATTGATTTTATCAGAAACCGTTAAGGTATTTACACCGGAGGCCAACGTTCCGGTAAACAAGACCCTCACCCGCTGACCCTGGCTATTGAAAAGAAAAACATCCGCGTGTCCCGATGAGGCCATGCTCAGTTGCAGCACAGATGAAGCATTGGCCGGGTTCGGACCAAACTTTATTCCTAACCCTTCAGTTGGAATGGGTGGATTGCCATCCGGCGATTGCTTTTTCATATAGACCCGGTACTCACCCGGGGCCAGCATGATCTGCTGAACCAGGCCGGTAGCTGCAAATGTGCTGCCGCTGAATAATTCGGTCCAGTCGCCGGCAACAGGAAACATGAAGCCTACCGATCGCTGAGCGACATCAAAATTGCCGATCACACACAGGTTTGCTGTATCGGCAGTTGAGCGCAGCTTCATCCACTTCATGGCACCACCAAGAGAGCTTTCCATCTGGATCCCTGATGCGGTGAAAAGATCCTTGTAACCCGGGTTGCTACGCAGCCCGCCGAGAATTTTGTATACGTTCTCCAGTTGCTGACGCGGCTGCCTGCTGCGATAATCCCACCGGATGGGCTTGTTGCCCGTTCTGCAGGACGGATCGATCGATCCGTTATTGATGCAGTAATTGATAGAATAATCATAACCCGTTTCCCCAAACTGCCACATCATTTTCGGGCCGGGCATGGTGAGAAGAAACGTAGCCGCGAGCCCGCTCCTGGCGATAGCTGTAGCCGAATCCTTTACGTTATATCCTCCCGAGCTGTTTCCATAATTGATATTCTTGAACACGATCCGCTCCTCATCATGGCTTTCCATATAGGAAATAAGATGCGGTTTACTCCATTGACGTGTGGTGTGCAATGCACCCGACAGATCTGAATTATCCAGCCAGCCCATGCTTGCCTCATTGAAGTTGTAGTTCATGTTTCCCCATAACATCATACCATATTCCGCCAATTCCCGCTCTTCATCATTTACCCCAAGGTGTTCAAGGATAACATACGATTCGGGTGAAGAGACCTGGAGGCTGTCATAATATCTTTTCCATATCGCTACACGGCTTGCATCGTAGCTGCTCCAGTTTCCGACCTCGTTGCCGGTTTCACAATTGGCCGTAGTACAACTGTTACGTTGGGTAAATCCTTTTGAAAGATCAAACCGGAATCCATCGATGCGGTATTCTTTTAACCAATAATCTGTGATGCGATTGAAATAATATTTCGTGGCTTCGCTTTCATGGTTCATATCGTAACCAACGTTGAACGGGTGGCGAGGGGTTGGGTTAAACCAGGGATTGTCAGCGGAAGGCCGGTTGTTCAGTCCATCCCAATACAACTGGACCATCGGTGCGAGGCCGAAGGAATGATTCAGAGCGATATCCATGATCACGGCGATGCCATTGGAGTGACAGGCATCGATAAATCTTTTCAACTCAATGGCCGGTCCATAATATTTGTCAGGTGCGAAATAGAAATCCGGATTATAACCCCAGCTCTCGTTGCCCTCAAACTCATTGAAAGGCAGCAGTTCGATCGCATTTATCCCAAGTCTTTTCAAATAGCTGATGGTATCCCGCAACGTAGACCAGTCGTGCTTTTCAATGAAGTCCCGCAACAGCAGTTCAAAGATGATCAGGTTACGCTTATCGGGCCGGGAAAAATTCGTGCTGGTCCATGTAAAGGCCGGTGCGCCGGTCTGCAACAGGCTGACGATCCCCGACTGGCCGGCAGGATAACTACGCAAAGCGGGATAGGTGGCCGGGGTGATATAGGGGTCATTCCAGGGGTCGAGTATTTTGGTAGCATAGGGGTCGGCAATTTTCAGGCTGCCATCAACGAGGTACTGGTAAGCATATTCTGTTCCGGCGGTAAGATTTTCCAGCCGCAGCCACCAGTGCCGGCCATCTGCTGTTTTATTCATCTGGAAAGCGGGCTGCTCTGTCCAGTTGCTTGCGGGGAATTCCCCGATCACGCTCACGCGGTTCTTTCCCGGAGCTTCCAATACCAGTACGGCTGAGCTGTTGTTGAGATAGTTGATGCCCGGTCTTGTACCAGCGGGTAATGGTGCGATGGTGACTCCGCCGGCCACAAAGAATTTCACCGAATCTTTTACCACGGCAGCGCCCTCACCGGCTTCGATGAAGATCGATTGATTGCCCCCCGCAGTAAATGACAGGTTATGAGATAAGGTCGTGGCATTTGCGGCCGATGCCACCAACGTTCCATTATGATAGAGCCGAAGTGAAGCAGGCTGATTGCTGACAGCAGTGACGGGCAATACATCATTCAATGCAACAGTCAATGGCTCCGGTACAGGTATGTAAGTTGGCTGAAACGGTGGTTGTGAAAAGCGAACAGCCAGCGATGAACCGGCCAGCGGAATATACATGTCCGACTGATCCGCATTTCTGTGCACCACTGAGCCGCTGCCATTGCGGAACAGCAGCGCGATATGAGACGCTGTTTCTGACTGGCCAACGGAGAAGAATGTGCGGATATTCGGGATGGTGAAACTATACTGGTTATTTCCAAGATAGGTTGCCTTGCCTGCCGGCGGCGTAGATCCCCATGGGAAAACGGAATGTTGCCAGTCGCCACTGTTCTGACTTACATTGGTGATTACACCAATGTGGAGATAGATATCATCGGGGTTTGAATAATCTTTCAGGGCCAGGTTTCCCTTTGTGGCATCGAGGGTGATGGTGACGGCACCATCGATCGTAGGAAATGCGGGATTCCAACGAAGAAGTTGAGCGCGGACAAGCACTGCTGCCAACACGAAGCAGGCAAGCAAAAATATTTTTTTCATGGCAATAGGTTTGGCAATCGGAAATGAAGGTAGCAAATATGTACTTAATACACATTATTTATCTAAAACAGTTTTTTCCAAGCCCCTAACTTTACGGTGAAACAGGATCACATGTACACGAAAGAACAGGTCATTGCGCTACAGGAATCATCCAAAACATTGTTGAAAGCCGCGGGAAAACAGGTAATAAAGCCTGCTGAGATCGGGGTGTTGAGGGATGTACTCCGTTTTCACGAGTACCGGTATTATGTACTCGCCGACCCCCTGCTGGCGGACGTGGAATATGATATACTGTATAAGGAACTGGAACGCATGGAAGCGGCAGATGCCTCACTTGTGCGACCTGATTCACCCACGCAACGGGTGGCAGCCGGCCTCACCAGCCAGTTTCCGGTTGCTCCGCACCTGGTTCCGATGTTGTCCCTCAACAACTCGTATAATGCGGATGGCCTGAAGGATTTTGACCGCAAGGCGAGAGAGGGAACAGGACTTCAAAAGATCAGGTATTGCGTGGAGCCAAAATTTGATGGTGGCAGTATATCCCTGATCTACGAGAATGATATGCTGGTCCGCGGAGCTACCAGGGGAAATGGTGTGGAGGGAGATGACATCACTACCAATATCCGGCAGATAAAGAGCATACCGCTTTCGGCTGCGTTTTCAAAATATGGCATTGATACCGTGGAGATCCGCGGTGAGGTATTGATCAATAAAAACAATTTCACCCAATACAACCTTGCATTGGTGGAGCAGGGGCAGGCTCCGTTGGCCAATCCGCGCAATGCAGCGGCCGGCACCCTTCGGATCAAGGATCCGAAAGAAGTCAGGAAGCGCCACCTGGAGGCTTTTGTTTATCACATCAGTTATCATACGCTTGATGCAGGCAAAGAAGAACCCCGCGAATTACAAGCGCATTCGGGCAGCCTGGAAATGCTGTGGGAGTTGGGCTTTCGCAGTCCGAAAAATGAAAAGCAGGTGTTCGACACCATAGAAGCAGTGATCGAATACTGCAATGATTATGAGAAAAAACGCGATGACCTGCCGTATGAAATCGATGGAATGGTTATCAAAGTGGACGATATTGCCTTGCAGGAAAAGCTGGGCATGACCTCGCATCATCCCCGCTGGGCCATCGCATATAAATTCAAGGCAAGACAAGCCACCAGCAAGTTGCTCGATGTGGAGTTCCAGGTGGGCCGCACCGGATCTATTACGCCCGTTGCGAAAATCCAGCCCGTGCCGATTGGTGGCGTGACCGTATCATCGATCTCGTTGTTCAATGAAGAGATCATTCGTGAAAAAGACCTCCACATCGGTGATACCGTGCTGGTGGAACGCGCGGGGGATGTGATCCCGTACATTGTAAAGTCACTTGCTGAGCTGAGAGATGGAAAAGAAAAGAAGATAACGTTTCCAACGAACTGCCCGGTCTGCGCCAGCGAGTTGTTTCGTGAAGAGGGTGAAGCCGCCTGGAGATGTATCAATATTGAATGCCCGGCGCAGGTGGTGGAGCGCATGATCCACTTCACCAGCAAAGACGCCATGGATATCCGCGGCTTTGGTGATGCGAATATTCGCAAGTTCTATGACCTGGGAATTCTGAAGGATATACCGGGCATTTATAAACTGGACTTTGATAAGATCGGTTCGCTGGAAGGTTTTGGAAAACGTTCCATCGATAATCTTCAACAGGCGATCAATCATTCAAGACAGCAACCATTGCACCGGTTGATCTTTGGCCTGGGGATAAGGTTTGTTGGAGAAACAACTGCCAAGACCCTTGCCAATGCGGTGAGTCATTTGTCGGAATACCGCAACATGTCGCTCGACGAGCTCAAAGCGATGGAAGATATCGGGCCAAAGGTGGCCGGGAGTATTCAGCATTTTTTCAGCAATGCGGATAACCTGGCTATGCTGGATGAACTGGAAGCGCTGGGCCTGAGCCTGAAAAACACCAAGCGCGATGCAGTGGAGTCGGGCAGCCTGAGTGGAAAGACGTTCCTCTTCACCGGAACACTGCCTACCCTGAAACGCGGGGATGCGGAAGCAATGGCCGAGGCACAGGGAGGAAAGATCGTAAGTGGAGTGAGTGCAAAACTGAACTACCTGGTTGTGGGTGAAGATGCGGGCAGTAAACTGGAAAAAGCTAAGAAAATAAATACGGTGAAGATAATCAGCGAGGCAGAGTTCCTGAAACTGGTTGAATCCTGAGAAAAATTTTACGATGATACAAGCATCAACAATGGAGTACCTGAAAAAACTCCGGAAGAACAATAACAAGGAATGGTTTGAAAAACATCGGGATGCCTATACGGCCGCGCGTGCTGATTTTGCCAGTTTCGTGCAGCAGGTGATCGATCTTCATGGAAAAGAGCACAAGGAAATAGCCAACCTGCTGGCGAAAGACTGTATGTACCGGATAAACCGGGATATCCGATTTTCAAAGGATAAGACACCTTACAAAACAAACTTCGGGGCAGGGATCAATGAAGGCGGTAAGAAAGCGATATCAACGGCCGGATATTATTTGTCGATCAAACCCGGTGCAACGTTTGTGGGTGGGGGGTTGTGGATGCCTCCTTCCCCGGATCTTCAAAAAGTGAGACAGGAGATAGATTATAATTATGATGCTTTTCAAAAGATCGTGCAGGCTCCTGCGTTCAGAAAACATTTTGGCAAATTATCGGAAGACAAAGAGTACATACTGAGTCGTCCACCGAAGGGTTATGAGGCGGACAATCCGGCGATCGAACATTTAAAGTTGAAAAGCTATATCGCCGAATGGCAGGTGGGAGATGCCGAAGTGTTATCGAAAGATTTTGCAAAAAAAGTGGTGAAGGCATTTTCGGCGCTCAAGCCGCTGATCGATTTCATCAACGAAGCGCGAAAAGGTTGAGGTTGAGGTTGAGGCTGAGGTTGAGGTTAAGGTTGAGGTGATGGTTGATCGCTGTCTCCTTCCGACCAGGGCTTTAGCCCGCCAGTCGGATGATCTGAATAGCCTGGGCTTTAGCCCAGGGAAAAGGCAATAATCTCAAAACCACTCCCACGCTCTCATTTTCCGGATCCCTCAACCATAACCTCAACCTCAGCCTCAACCTTATTTCCCCAGGAATAAATTCCTGGCCATAAAATCGCCCGACTGGCGGGCTAAAGCCCTTGTCGGGTAAACTTTCTTTACTGTCATCACTCCGGAACGGGCAATACCTCAGCCACAAGTCAGTGACGTACATCCAATATCCAGCGTCTAGTACCCAGCATCCCATCCCGCAACTCGTATCTCGAAACCATCCAGCATCCAGTATCCTACCTCCGCTTCGCTCCGGGAGGCAGGCCAGTATCCCGATTTCAGCCACAGTTTGTTAATATTTCAAAATTATTTTGCCATATCAATGTTTAAACATTAAATTTGTACTCTAAACTATTAAACCATGGCAAATTGGACAATTGATACCACGCACTCCGAAATCGGATTCAAAGTAAAACACCTCGTTATCTCTACTGTATCTGGCAAGTTTACTTCCTTTGAAGGAACCCTTCAGGCAGAGAAAGAAGACTTCACTGATGCGCGCATCAGCTTTAGTGCTGATATCGATAGCATCCATACCGGTAATGAGCAACGGGATGGACACCTGAAGTCGGCTGATTTTTTTGATGCGGAGAAATTCCCCAAACTGACATTCACTTCCACTGAAGTGATCCATGAAGGCGGAAGCGATTATAAGATCAAAGGCGATCTGACACTGCACGGTGTTACAAAGCCTGTAACGCTTGCCGCCGAATATGGCGGTACGCAAAAAAGTCTATACGGCCAGACCGTTGCCGGATTTGAACTGACAGGAAAGATCAATCGCCAGGATTACGGACTTACCTGGAGCGCCGTAACCGAAGCGGGCGGACTGGTAGTAAGTGACGAAGTGCGCCTGGTGCTGGCAGTGGAGCTAGTAAAGCAGGAAGCCTGATCCTTCACGATATAAAAAAAGGTGATGCTGTTTGGCATCACCTTTTTTCGTTTACAGTAATTTCCGGCTGACCAGGTACTCTGCAATCTGCACAGCGTTGGTGGCGGCGCCTTTGCGCAGGTTATCACTGACCACCCAAAGATTAAGGGTATTAGGCTGGCTTTCATCTCTTCGGATGCGTCCCACAAATACTTCGTCCCGCTCATGTGCATCCATGGGCATTGGGTATTGCTGTGTGGCGGTATCGTCTACCACCACTACGCCTGGTGCCTGCTCCAGCAGGGACCGTACTTCGGCAAGATCAAAGTCACGTTCGAACTCTACGTTAACGGCTTCGCTGTGGCCACCCATGACCGGAATGCGCACCGTGGTTGATGTGACCCGGATCGACTCATCACGCATGATCTTTTTGGTCTCGAGTACCATCTTCATTTCTTCTTTTGTATAGCCATTGTCCAGGAACACATCGATCTGCGGGATGACGTTAAGGTCGATTGGATATTTATACGCCATCGGGTATTCTGTTGCCGCGCCGGCAGCTTTGGCCCGTTCACCCTGGAGTTGTTCTACCGCTTTCACACCAGTTCCAGTCACGCTCTGGTAAGTAGACACCACCACCCGTTTTATACCATATTTTTTATGCAGTGGATTCAGCGCAACCACCATCTGGATCGTAGAGCAGTTTGGATTGGCAATGATCTTATCGCTGGCGGTGAGGGCATCCGCATTGATCTCGGGGACCACGAGCGGGCGGGCAGGGTCCATTCTCCACGCGGAAGAGTTATCGATAACGGTAATTCCGGCTTCCGCAAATTTCGGTGCCCACTCGAGTGAGGTGCTGCCCCCTGCAGAGAAGAGCGCTACCGCCGGCTTTGCAGCAATTGCATCGGTCATGCTCACCACAGCGTATTCCTTTCCCTTAAACGATACCTTCTTCCCAACTGACTTTTCTGAAGCCACCGGTACGAGTTCCGTTACCGGAAAATTTCTTTCTGCAAGAACCTGTAACATTTTGGTGCCGACCAGTCCGGTAGCACCAACGACTGCAACTTTCATGTTTTTCTCCTTTGCTGCGCTTTCGCGATTTTAGTGATGAATAAAAAAAAGACCTTCCGTATGGAAGGCCTGCTAAACTTTTATGATGATTACACACATAACGCTGCAAACCTTCCTCAGGTATGTTTCTTAATGCGCTTTGTATGTTTCATTGATGTCATATTACCGGGATCACTTTAAATCGTGATCCCAACAAAAATAATCGCTGGTGTTATCAGCGCCAAATAATTGTTTTTTTCACCATTCATTTTTTCCGCGGCAGTTTAATTTGCCCGGATGAAAATGGGAATTCTCTTACTGGCGTTCGTACCTGTGCTTGCATCCGCGCAACAATTATATGACATCATCATCCAGGAATTGATGATTGATCCTACCCCCATCGTCGGGTTGCCTGCAACTGAATGGATCGAACTGAAAAACCGAAGCGTGACACCGGTTCAATTGCAGGGGTGGCGGCTGGCAACGGCTACTGCTATCAGCGGACCACTGCCGCCATACCTGCTTAAACCGGATAGTATCGTTGTGCTCTGTGCAACTTCATCACTTGCAGCACTGCAGCCATTCGGGCCAGTCATTGCCGTGCCATCATTCCCTTCACTGGATAATGAATCAACAACGGTCCGCATGGAGCATAACGGCCGGGTCATTCATGCCATCGCCTACCAACGATCCTGGTACAGAAATGCGCTGAAACAGGAGGGAGGCTGGTCGCTGGAGATGATCGACACCCGAAATCCCTGCAACAACGAGGAAAACTGGCGGGCAAGCAACGATCCTTCCGGCGGAACCCCGGGTAAAAACCATCAGGATAATCAGACATTTACCGACACCCGGGCACCGCTGTTGTATAAGGCCATCTCCCATGCTGATACAATTGTCCATCTGTATTTCACTGAGCCGCTGGACAGCGCCACAGCCGTGCAGTCTTCGCGTTATGCCGTGGGCGACCTTGTTGTTTACAATGTGTCGGTTTTATCGCCCCTCTATAACATCGTGCAGCTTAGAACAGATCCAATGCTGCAGGGAACGGTCTATCCCGTCAGGGTTGCCATCGCTGAAGATTGCGCCGGTAATGCTTCCACCGGGATGAGCGCTTCTATTGGGATCAGCACGGCTGCCCTGGAAGGCGATGTCGTGATCAATGAAGTGCTGTTCAACCCCCGCAGCCCGGGTGCCGACTTTATCGAGTTGTACAACCGTAGCGGGAAGGTGATCGAACTTGCAGAACTGTATCTCGCCAGTCGCAATGATGCAGGAACCATCAGTACGCCCATCCGGCTCAGTGATGAGCCGCATTACATCTTTCCCGGGGAACACATCGCACTATCAACTGCTCCCTCTATACTGATTGAGCAATATCCGGCTGCGGCGACCGGGAAACTGCTTCGGATCGCGGCGATGCCATCCATGCCGGATGACGAAGGCAATGTGATGGTGTTGAATGCGAGTGGCACTATCATCGAAGAACTGGCCTACACAGAGCGTTGGCATTTCGCGCTCATTGCCGATCCGGAAGGTATTTCGCTGGAACGCATTGACCCGGATAAGCCGGCAAATGATCCTACCAACTGGCACAGTGCGGGTTCGTTTGCCGGCTATGCCACTCCCGGCTATATAAATTCACAACACCGCGAATCGATGCCGGCTGAAGGCATGATCCGGCTGGTAACACCTGTGTTCTCGCCTGACAATGACGGGATGGAAGATTATTGCCTGTTGGACTACACATTTCCTGATCAGGGCTGGGTAGCCTCTGTATCAATCTACAATGAGCGTGGATTCATGGTCCGCGAACTCGTCAACAATGAGCTGGCGGGGACACGGGGGAATTGGCGTTGGGATGGTTTGGGGGATGCCATGCAACCATTACCCATGGGACACTATATACTGCTTGCCGAGTGCTTTCATGTTGATGGGAGGCGGGAACGGAAAAAATTACTGGTCGTTCTGGCTCATCGTCCATGAAGTCAACGCGAACGTGCCGGGATGTAAGTGTTGCCAGAGGAAGCCGGTTTTCGCAGGCTGTTAATGATCCAGGCTATGGTAAAAGAGGGGATGAAATCCGTACCAGGAAGTAGTTCTTCAGCGAAATTAAAGAAGCCCCCGAGGATACCTTTCCAACCGCCAAAGCTGATGCTAAAGATCAGCCCTGAGATGGGTGCCCAAAACAGGTCTGCAAATTCACCGAGAACCGGCACGGCATAACTCATGTAGCCAAGCGCATCCATGAGGAGGCAAAATACCAGCGAGGGTGTCCGGGGTGTTCTGGCCATGTAGGAGGTTTAGGGATAGGGTTACAAAAGCTGTGCTAAACCCGGCACGCACCCTTCGACAGGCTCAGGGACCGAATGAGAAAAGGCACCAAATATCCCGAATCAAGCCACCCAGTTCCCAGCCCCCAGTACCCAGACCCCAGACCCCAGTACCCAATATCCAGTATCCAGCACCCAGACCCTAAGACAGTTCAATCTCAAAGTTCACGAGGTCCTTGAACTGCTGAATGCGGCTGTCAATGTCGGCTTTGGTAATTTCTTTCAGACGGGTAGCTCCGAATTTTTCGACGCAGAAGCTCGCCATGGCGGAGCCAACGATGATCGCGCGTTTCATGTTGTCGAAGGAAATATCCCCGGTTTTTGCGATATGACCAATAAATCCACCTGCAAACGTATCGCCGGCGCCAGTGGGGTCAAATACCTCTTCAAGCGGGAGGGCAGGGGCGAAAAATACACTGTCACTGTTGAAGAGCAGGGCGCCGTGTTCACCTTTTTTAATGATCAGGTATTGGGGGCCCATGGTCAATATCTTCTTTGCTGCCTTGACGAGCGAGAATTCGCCGGTAAGCTGCCTGGCTTCTGCATCATTTACGAGCAGGAGATCCACATGGCCCAGCACTTCCTTCAGGTCGTCCATCGCCACTTCCATCCAGAAGTTCATGGTGTCCATCACGATCAGCTTTGGCCGCTTCTTCATCTGGCGGATCACGCTAAGTTGCACGGCGGGCACCAGGTTTCCCAGCATCAGGAACTCAGATGACTGGTAGCTCTCGGGGATTTGAGGATTGAAATCAGCGAGCACGTTCAGATCCGTGACCAGTGTATCCCGGGTATTCATGTCTTCATGATAGCGGCCGCTCCAAAAGAAAGATTTTTTATCCGCGATCACTTCCACCCCTTCCAACTGTACGCCGCGTCTGGTAAGTTCGTCCATCTCTTCCTTTGGAAAATCGTTGCCAACGATGGATACCTGCAGGACAGGCTTTACAAAATTGGACGCAGCATAGGCCACGTACGTAGCAGAACCGCCAATAATCTTGTCAATTTTTCCAAAAGGAGTCTCGATGGCATCGAACGCCATAGTACCTACTGTGATGAGCGACATAAGGGGATCAAAAATTTGATTGATTAATAACCGGCTGCATTGCCCAATAGCGGGTTGCCGGCCGCCTGAAGGCGTGCAAACCTACATGAAAAAACGACATGAATTACCGCCCCGTGCAAGGTTTTGAACCAATTAGGGGCTTATCTTTGAGTATGGCTAAAGCACCAAGGAAAAAAGCGTCGAAAAAAGAACTTATTCTTGATAAGGCCGCCATTATGTTCCGCGAAAAAGGATTTGCCGCTACCTCCATGCGGGATCTCGCAGAATCAGTCGGCATCGAGGCTGCCAGTCTCTACAACCACATCCGGAGCAAAAATGAGATCCTGGAAGCAATCTGCTTTGACGTGGCTAACCGATTCAATGCCAACATCGACAACATTGAAGCCAGTCAGCAGCGCTCCATTCAGAAAGTCGAAACCCTGCTCCGGTTCCATATCGGCCAGATGGTAGAACAATACGAAAAGGTATATGTGAGCGACCGGGAATGGAAGCACCTGGAGGATCCCTATCTTTCCAATTTTCAAACCCAGCGAAGAAATTACCGGAAGAAGTTTGCCGCTATCATCGAAGAAGGTATCCGGAAATCCGAGATCAAAAAGATCGACGCGCCCACTGCTGTACTCATCATGCTCCACGCCGTAAGCGGTATCGAATCATGGCACCGGTCACAGGCAAAGATCAGTGCTGCCGAACTGGAGGAAAACATGGTCATGATCATGATCGATGGCCTAAGAAAACAAGACTGACCTTATGTCGATTCATTTTCATCCGCTCCGGATCAAAGATATCAGGAAAGAAACCGCCGACTGCGTCTCTGTCGCATTTGAAGTACCGAAGGAACTGGCAGAGACCTTCCAGTTTTCACAGGGACAAAGCCTGACTCTCCGCACCGAAATCAACGGCGAAGAGACCCGGCGCACTTATTCCATTTGCAGTTCACCGCTGGATAATGAGCTCAGGGTTGCTATCAAAAAAGTACAGGGTGGTATTTTCTCCTCCTTTGCCAACCATGATCTACGTAAGGGTGATACACTCGAGGTGATGCCGCCTGTTGGCAAATTCTACACCCCCCTGGACCCCGCCCATCAGAAGACCTACATTGCTGTTGCTGCAGGCAGTGGCATTACTCCAATACTTGCGCTGATCAAAACCACGCTCGCCACTGAGCCCAGGAGCAATTTCACCCTCATCTATGGCAATCGGAACCGCTCCTCAATCATATTTTTCGAGGAACTTGAAGCGCTAAAGAACAGGTACATGTCGCAGTTCCGCGTTATCCATGTATTGAGCCGCGAAAGGATGGACACGCCGCTAAATTTCGGCCGCATCAATGCTGCCAAGATGGAAGAACTGGAAGGCTTGCTTGCTTATCCTGCTGTGGACGAATTCTATATCTGCGGCCCGGAAGAAATGATCTTTTCAGTGAAAGATTTCCTGGAAGCGCGTGGTGTTTCCCGCAGGAAAATACATTTTGAACTGTTCACCACACCAGGCCAGGCAACCCGCGCTGCAGTATTGAACCAGGAGACTAGCAAGGATGCGATGAGCCATGTTACGATCAAAGTCGACGGGCGTAGCATCGAATTTGACCTGCCAATGGCAGAGAGCACCAACCTGCTGGACGCCGCTTTGGCCCAGGGTGCTGACCTTCCTTATGCCTGCAAAGGCGGAGTGTGCTGCACCTGCAAGGCCCGGGTACTTGAAGGCCAGGTAAGCATGGACGTTCATTGGGGCCTGGAAGAAGAAGAAATTGCCCAGGGTTATATTCTTACCTGTCAGAGCCATCCATTGACACCGGCTCTCACTGTTGATTTTGATGTCAAGTAAGCAAACTAAAAGACCAGTGTTGCAATAGACCTGGGCTGGGCGTTAACCCGCGCCGCTTTTCCATTTATCCAGAGGAAATACGGCGTTTCAGCTCCACTCTGGTTCATCACCACGACCACTGTTTTACCATCAGGATTTCTGAATGCCGTAGTGAGTAGCTGACTGCGGCTGGCGGCTGCGCTGATCCTCCGTGCACCTGGCTGAATAAACCTGGAGAAGTGCCCTATATAATAATAGGCATTTGTATAGATCAGCTCGCCGGTCTTTGTGTTTGCATGCACAGGGGCAAAACAAAAATTGCCTACATGGTTCGGGCCACCGGTCTCATCAAGAAGGATGTTCCAATCGGTGAATCCTACCATCCCGTTGTTGAAATCATTGATCATGCTGCGGCCATATTCCTCTCCCAACACCCATGCATTGTATCGTGTCGGATTGAAGCTTTCTGCGCAACCTTCTGTAAAGAACAGGTGCTTATCCGGGAACGCCTCGTGCACCCGGCGCACATTGTCATACATGGGCTGACCGCCACTCCAGTCTTCATACCAGTGAAATCCAATGCCCCATGCGTACTTTGCCGCTTCCGGATCATTAAAATAGGTTTGTGCACGCTGATAGATCAGGTCACGGTTATGATCCCAGACAATTATCTTCTTATCCTTGTAACCCTCTTTCACCATCGTGGGACCAAGATTGTTTTTCAGAAAATCTGTCTCCTCCTGTGCGGTGTAGATACAACTCTCCCATCGCTGCGTTGCCATCGGCTCATTCTGGATACTGATGCCCCAAACCGGAATCCCTTCTTTCTCATACTCACGTATAAACTTTGTATAATAAAGTGCCCAGGTATCATAGAATTCTTTTTTCAGTTTTCCGCCATGCAGCATGTCATTGTTATCTTTCATCCAGGCCGGCGGACTCCATGGGCTGGCAAACAGGTCAAGCTTACCACCGGCAGCTTTTATTGATTCTTTGATGAACGGGATCTTAAATCGTCTGTCGTGATCAACTGTAAAAGATTTAAGTGAACGGTCATTGCTGTCAACGTAGGTATAACTGCCGCTGCTGAAATCACAACTATTGATGTTCGTTCTGGCAACCGTATAGCCCAATCCTTTTGTTTTATCAAAATGCGCCGTAAGGAACTCCTGTTGTTTGCCCTTGGGCAGCTTTGCAAATGTTTCCGCTGATGCATCGGTCAGTGCCGCACCGATCCCGAAAAATGTCTGGAATGATTTACCAGGATCAACAAAGACACAGATCTGGTTCTCAAACGGCTGACCCATTTCTTCAAAAACCAGCGTATCCATCAATGCCAGTCGATTCTTCGCACTGTCGGTGCTATAAACCAGTACCGACTTGCCGTCGGTGGTGAATGACGCTGTGCTGTCTGCTATGCCGGCGGTCTTCTCCGCTGTTTGGGTACACGACACCGCGATTGCGGCCATCAGAAGCGCTGATAATTTTCTCATAACTCTTGATTTTTACCAGGTATATGTTCCCACCGCAGACGCCGGGAGCGTTGCCTGCATCAGTTTGCCTTTGAAGCGAACATTGAATGTCTGGGGCGAGTTGGTTTCATTTAATACGATCATTACCTTTTTACCCGATGGCGTTATGAACGCAACATTCGAGAGATTGGCAACCGTATTACTTGCCACACGAATCGATCCCGCCGGTACGAACTTGGCAGCATGGGCTATGATATAGTAACTTACATTTCTCACAACGCTGGAACTGCCAATCACGGTCAGGGCACCTTTACACTGCGTGCATCCTCCATCTGTATGCGGCCCGAAATTCGGGTCGTTTGCCAGGTTCCATTCCAATGCATTCCTGCTCCAATTCCTCATCGAGCCAATGATCACGTTCTTGAGATGCCAGTTAAGGTCTCCTTTGAACGTACCGGTAGACCCAGTCCACTGCTCCGTGAAGTAGACATTTTTTTCCGGGTATTGATTATGTACCTGGCTCAGCGCGCTGATATCGCCTTCATACAGGTGAAAAGCAGAGCCATCGACAAACGCCCGTGCGGCAGGATCTGCAAGAATCGTGAGGGGATATTCAGGGTGATTACAGTTGTGATCATAAGCAACGATCTTAGTTGTAATACCTGCCGCCTGGAAGGCCGGCCCAAGGCTATTCTTGATAAAATCCCTTTGCTGCTCCGCGGTCATAAGAAGGCTGGGATTATTGCCGGGATGCAAAGGCTCATTTTGAGGTGTTATCGCATCAATGCGTATGCCCTCTGCCTGCATACCCTGTATATACTTTACAAAATATTGTGCATACACATCATAGTACTGTGGTAAAAGACTGCCTCCAATGCTCGATCCATTTGTTTTCATCCAGACTGGCGGCGACCAGGGGCTGCCCATGATCTTTATCTGCGGATTGATAAGGAGAATTTCCTTCAGCAATGGTATAACACCGGTACCACCTGCGCGATCCTTGTCCAGGCTGAATGAAGAAAGCGTCGGATCTGTCTGACCAGCCGGCAAATCATTGTAGGAATATACCTCTGCGCTGAGATCAGATGCACCAATTGCTACTCGCAGGTAACTTACGCCGATAGAGCCGGCAGATGTGCCAAACAACTCCTGCAAGAGATTTGCCTTCATGTTTGCACTCAAACCATTGATCAGCGTTGCGCTGCCGCTGGTGAGGGTGTATCCGAATCCATCAATCTCCTGGAACTTCTGGGTCGTATCCAGGTCGATCGTCGGGAAATTATTAGCAGGACTTGAAAAATTCAGTGTCACGTTTTGCCGCTGCAACAACACGGTCTCATCACCCTTTGTTAACCAAAAGTCTACTTCGTTTACTGCAGCCGGTGGCGGGCTTGGTGGGGTGGGGTTATCGCCTCCTTTGTTTTTGGAACAGTCGCCCTGGACGTTCATTAACCAAACGGCTGACAACAGCATAATCTTGTTCATCATGGCAAATCGTTTGTGACAGGCTCGTATCTTATTCTTCCACATAATTCCTTTTTTATCCTTTCTCCTTATAGACACGAAAACCGCCTGTTATGTACTAAAAAAAGGGTTCTATTTTTTACGTTGCGCAAACAGCCATTTCAACAGCTCGGGCTCTTCAAATGCCGGATCCCAACTATTGTGGTCCACGCCAGGATAGATCGTCAGTTTTGCCCTGGCACCAACTTTCTTAAGTGCATCATAGATTATCTGTGAATGTCGTACCGGGACTACTCGATCGCTGTCGCCGTGAAAGATCCACCAGTTGGTCCTGGTCAACGCTGAAGCAGTCCCAGGATGTGCGCCCCCGCAAATCGGTACTGCGGCTGCGAACAATTCAGGCTTGCGTCTCACGAGTTCGAATGTGCCCATGCCGCCCATGCTAAGACCCATCACATAAACCTGTTGCTTTTTCACAGGGTAGTTCCGCAGCAGGTGATCCGTCAGCGAAACCAGCAGTCGCATCGAGACGGAGGGCTCACCATCGGGTACAAAATGAAACGAGCGATGCCTGTTCGAGTCTGCTATGGTTACAACGTTGCTCCAATAGCTGTTGGCTGCGCATTGGGGAAATACGACTATTGCCGGGTATCGCTGCCGGTTGCTGTCTGCCAGGAACAGGCGCGCTCCATTGATGAGCTGCCGCTCGTTATCAGCACCACTCTCCCCACGTCCATGGAGGAAAAAAACCAATGGATACTGTTTGCTGCTATCATAGTTTGCCGGGAGCAGGATGCGGTAGGGCAGTGTGTCGCCGCTTTGGATGAACCAGTACTTCTTATAAATATCCAACGGCTGCGCAGAGGCAGCCGTTGAAAATATCAATAAAACCAGGAATGCAGTGATCTTTTTCATGACAACTATTTTTTCCAGTTTACCGAAGCTGATTTCACATCGCGGGAATTTCCGCCGATCATAATGATGAACTCTCCGGGCTCCCAATCATACTTCATGTCAAAGTTGTAGAACTTAAGATCCTCTGGTGTGATGTTGAAGCTGACCTTTTTCGATTCTCCTGCCTTCAGTTCTATTTTTTGAAACCCTTTAAGTTCCTTTACCGGCCGGGTACTTGTTCCAACGAGGTCGCGGATATAGAGTTGCACAACCTCCTTGCCGGTGACTGGACCGTTATTCGTCACCGTAACTGAAGCACTAAGCGACTGATTGCCTTTGAGCTCTTTCGCACTGAGCGTGACATCGCTGTAGG
Source organism: Bacteroidota bacterium (assembly GCA_023430465.1). Lineage (GTDB taxonomy): Bacteria > Bacteroidota > Bacteroidia > Chitinophagales > Chitinophagaceae > JAEZAM01. The sequence goes on from JAEZAM010000081.1 coordinate 63,148, forward strand.
AGAAGGTGGTATAGCTTAAACCAAATCCGAATGGATACAACGGATCGTTGGATACATCCAGGTAGTTCGAACGAAACTTTGAGAACCATTGTCCTTCACCAAGGGGGCGGCCGGTATTCTTATGATTGTAATAAAGTGGCACCTGGCCAACATTTTGAGGAAATGTTGTACTGAGTTTACCGGAAGGGTTTACATCGCCAAACAATACATCCGCAATGGCATGTCCTGCTTCTGAGCCGGGAAACCAGACATTCAATATGGCAGGTACATTTTCCTGCTCCCACTTAAGTGTCAAAGGACGACCGGTAAACAATACCAGGATCACGGGTTTGCCAGTCTTGAGCAGTGCGGCGACGAGTTGACGCTGCACCGCCGGGATATCGATATTGGTACGGCTGCTTGCTTCGCCGCTCATCTCGGCAGCTTCGCCTACCGCTGCTACTATCACATCCGATTTCGCCGCCATTTCGAGGGCTTCCTGTAAGATAACTGATGAGGGGCGTTTATCGCGGCGAAGCGTTTTTCCAAACATCGTGCTGCGCTCTTCGAGCAGGCTGTCCTCATCAAGGTTTGAGCCCTTTGCGTACAGGATAGTCGCATTGTTACCAACAGCCGTTTTCAGCCCGGCAAGTACGGACACGGACCTCGCATGATTCGCAGCCACACTCCAGGTTCCGGGCATATTTTCCGGCGCGTCGGCCAGCGGACCGATCAGCGCAATCGTACCTGTCTTCTTAATCGGTAAGGTATTGTTTGCATTTTTCAGCAAAACAAAACTCTCGGCTGAGATCGATCTTGCTTCTTTCCTGTGAGCCTCGGAATAGACCTCGGTCTTCGCTCTCTCCTCATTGCAATACAGGTATGGATCTTTGAAAAGGCCAAGCTTCCATTTTGCTTCAAGAATTCGACGGCAGGCGAGATCGATCTGTTGTTGGGTGACTTTTCCTTCCTTCAATGATTTTGTAAGCGTGGTCAGCATCCCCTCACCTACCATGTCCATATCCACACCGGCCATTAGTGCGCGGCCGGCTACGGTCTGCAGATCGCCAAGGCCATGATCTATCATCTCATTGATACCGGTATAATCTGATACCACAAATCCTTTGAAGCCCCACTGCTTGCGCAACACATCTGTCATCAGCCACTTGTTTGCAGTTGCCGGCACTCCGTCCACTTCGTTGAATGAGGCCATGAGACTACCAGAACCGGCATCGACAGCAGCTTTGTAAGGCGCCATGTATTCATTGAACATACGCTGCCGACTCATGTCGGCCGGGTTATAATCGCGACCTGCTTCCGCAGCACCATAAAGTGCATAGTGCTTCACACAAGCCATGATGGTATTGTTCTGCATCAGGTCTTTCCCCTGGTAGCCGACTACCATTGCCTTTGCGATCTGGGATCCCAGGTAAGCATCTTCACCGTTTCCTTCAGATACTCTTCCCCACCTCGGATCGCGTGACACATCCACCATCGGTGAAAACGTCCAGTTGATCCCATCTGCACTAGCCTCCTGCGCCGCGATCCTGGCGCTTCTTTCAACCAATGCCATGTCCCACGTACAGCTCAGACCGAGTGGGATCGGGAATACCGTTTCATAACCATGTATCACATCCATACCGAAGAGCAATGGAATCTTGAGCCGGCTTTTTTCAACCGCCAGCCTTTGCACTTCTTTGATCTTTGCGACAGACTTGATGTTGAACAGACCACCCACTTTTCCCTGTTCGATTTTTTTGGCAATATCAGAACTTGAGGCCTGGCCCGTGGTGATGTCACCGGCGCCGGGTAAATTCAACTGACCCAGTTTTTCCTCCAGGGTCATTTTTTTCATCAGCCCGTCGATAAATAATTTCATCGGCGCATCGGTTGTTTGAGCATGGGCGGATGCCAGGAATACAAAACTGAGAACAAAAGAGACAAACCGTTTCATACGTTGGTTCATTAATGGTTATTTGATGAGATAGGGAGTGATCACTTTTTGCCAGATGGCATATCCTTTTGCATTCATATGCAGGCGATCTTCGACGAATATATCTGCCAGTGGCTGTCGTTCGCCGTTAAGCATAGGAGAAAACACATCAATATAAGCTGCGTTGGATTGTTTCGACAGGAAATCACGTATAAGTTCATTTGCCCCGATCATCTTATCTACAAGGTGCATTCTGCTTGGACTGGGCTTGATGGAAATGAATGCCAGCGGGACGGTAGGATATTTTTCCCGGATAATGCCATAAAGGGTCACGAACCTGTTGTATACGATCGCCGGTGTGACGGTATCCGCGGAGGCCAGATCATTTTCACCGCAATAAATAACGATCTGCGATGGCTCATACGGGAGTATCACATCCGGTGCATAGCGGATCAGGTCTGCCAGCGTTGAACCACCGAAGCCTCGATTGAGAATACGGTGTTCAGGAAAATAGCTGGCCACATCCGACCATCGCGTGAAAGAAGAACTCCCAACGAACAATATCTGCCCTTTTGCCGGCGCCTTGATGCTGTCCGCCCTGCGGAAACGGCTCACGTCATCCCAGAATGCAGGTTTGTTCTGCGCATAACCGAGTGTTGTGAGCAATAATAAACTGAATAAAACAAATGCTTGCCTGTTGATCATCGTGATTTTTTAATCGACCTGTTGAACAGTTGTCCGTGGGGACACGCCATTCTCATTGATCGCTTCTATGGAATAATAATATGTTTTCAATTTATCCATGCCTTTGAACCAGTATTCATTCAGGTCATGAACCATTATGCAATTGTACAATTTGTCCGGGTGAGTTCCATAATAGATATTGTAAGCGAATGCATTGTCTACCGGGCTCCACTTGATATACGCGCTGCGCTTGTCTTTCTCTGTTCGAAGTACAATAAATTGCTTTACAGGATCAGGTGCCTGGCCTCCGCCATGGCCAAATACACGCAGCCCGGAGATGGCAAATTTGCCGGTAGGCATATGTATGTTTTCCAGCCTGATATACCGGGCCTTCACAGGTGTCTTGAGCTCTACATAGTCATGCGGCACATCCGTAGCATTCTTTGACTTATCTACAAGGGTTGTCCATTTTCGCCCGTCGGAGGAGCTGTAAATTTTATATTGGTGAAACTGATCCGTACGCTTGCCGAGCCGGTCCTGTGCCACATCCTGGTCTGCATAGTTTACCTGGATGGCCCGCACGGTTGACACAGTTCCCAGGTCGGACTGGATCCACTCGCCCTTGTTCCCGGTGGCGGCACTCCAATAGGTCTTCATCACTTCATCCACTGCGTTGTTTGCACCATATCCTCCGAGTGTGGAGGATACCTGTACCGGTTTTTTATAGTTAAGCAACATCCAGCCAGTGAAGATGCCGGTCTGAATATTCTTTTCATAAGGCAGCGACAGTTTGCCCTGACCGGGAAGATAATGCGGGTAGTCGCCAAATGCGGTATTGCAGTACATCACCCCATCGCTGTCGAAGCCTGTCGGCCAGATACCCAGCCGTCGCTCGAAATTATTTTTTACGGAAAGCACTACCGTAGACACATGCCAGAAGTTCCTGTAATTGTCCTGGAACGTGGCACCGTGTCCTGCCCCGCGGACAAATCCGCCGGGTTTGAAACTAAGTGGATCAGATTGAGCAGTAAAAGGGCCCAGCGGGCTGTCACCCACGAGCAGCCCGTCCGCATAACCGCTGAATTCGGTTCCGGGTGCCCCGTACTGCAGGTAATACTTCCCGTTGTATTTGGTCATGTGAGACCCTTCGATAAATGGGTCAAGGAAAGTATCATCCATGTATTCGCCGAATCGTTGCCAGCCATACCGCCACGACTCCAGCAGGTACATTTCCTTGCGCGTGCCTATCGGCCTGAACGTGCTGCGGTCGAGTTCAACACCATACATCGGGTATCGGTTACTGCTGCCGTTATACATGTAAAGCCGGTCATCGGTATCGGTGAAAAATGAAGGATCCCAACCGCCGATTTCGAAGGAGTCAACCAGCGGCTTCCATTCGTCTTTTTTCGGATTGGTGCTCATCCATATCGTGAAATTTTTCTCATAGGTTGAGCCGAATACGATCATTGTATCGCCAATGATCCCTACTGCAGGTGCGCACAGTTCATCGTAAACCTTATTCCAGGGCCGGAGGAATTTTCGTGAAATGAAATTCCAGTTCAGCATGTCATCACTCCACCAGTATCCCCATTGATTGGTGCTGAACAGGTAGTACGTGTTCTTGTAGTTAACGATCACCGGGTCTGCGGTTGCCCGGTGCCTGCCCCATTCGCTGAAATTTGGAATGGGGGTATAACCGTAGTCAATATTGATGGGGTTGCAGTAAGTAAGCTGTTGCGCATTACTGCGCTGCTGCCATGCGGCGACAATCAGTGTGAGCAATAAACACAATTTCTTCACTGGCACTTCTTTTTATTACTTGATATGAGGACTTGTGAAGTCCAGTTTTTTCAATCCTTTCTGAATTTCAGGAATACTCATGAACAAATTCCAAAGCAAACCAGAACGATAATTTTCGATCATCACGATGATCGGTCCCTGGTCGATGGCAAGATGGCTGGAAGCATACCAGTTCTGTGTTTCATTGAATGCATCGATGAAGCCATATTCGCTCCACAACTGGTCGCCCTTGGTGTTGTAAAAATGTTTCAACGCCTGCATCGAAAATGCCGGCGTATAGGGAAACGCTGATAATGCGGCTGTTGGGGTGATGGTTCCATTGTCCTCAGTTGGGGAATGTGCATTATACCCATTATACGTATCGCTGGCTGTAAGCCCCCAGCTCTCGGGGCCATATCCTTTGAAGTTGTTTGGATTTCGTACGCAATGTTCCCGGTTGATGAGTGTGTGATTTCGGTTTTGTTCCCAGTAATCTGCGTACCTGTCGGTCAGGCCTCGCGGGTCAAGCCCCAGGAAGGAATAATGGGAAAAGAAAAGCGGCCCTCCATAATCAAATCCCAGCGGGAGCTTTATGCCATAAAATTCCCTGCCGTTTTTAAAAAAATTGCTCTGCGCCCAGCCGCGATGGTAAACTGCCGCAGGCACCTCATATCTTGTTGCTGATGCGGCGAGTACATACATGATGAGGCATTCATTGAATCCGCGTACCGGAAAATCCATGGCCCATCCGTTGTTGGGACTCCAATGCCAGTAAAGCACATCTTCTCCTTTGGTAAACCAGTTCCATTCGATGTCATTCCACAACCAGGTGATCCTGTCACGCAATTCACGTTCAACGTTATTATTGGCATTGAAGTATTGTCGCGCGCAAAGCAGACCCTGGAACAAATAAGATGATTCAACAAGATCGGCGCCATCATCTTTTCGGCTGAAGGGAATGGTTTTACCGGTTGATCCGTTGAGCCAGTGGGCAAATACACCATGATAGGCATCGGCCTTCGAGAGAAAGTTGACCATCTTGAGGAGAAACCGTGCGGCGGTATCCCGTCCTATCCATTGGCGCTCTGTGGCCACGATCACGGCCATGATACCAAAGCCGGTGCCGCCGGTAGTGACCACTTCTGACCCATAATTATAGGCTTCGTTACTTCGTTCCCGCGAAAGTCCGGATACCGGGTGTGCAAAATCCCAGAAATAGCGGAATGTCTGGCGCTGCACAATGTCCAGCAACGCAGAATCCGACGAGGGTTTTGGGCGCTCGCTTGCCTTGAATACAGGTGAAGTCTTTTTTTTCTGCGCTTCAGATTGCAGCGCCAGGGTCAACAATAACAGACAGGTGCCAATGTATTTCATGTCTTAGCTTAATAGTTAAAGATAAGGTGCGGTGAAACCCAGGGTCCGCATGCCATTCTTGATCTCCGGGCAACTGGTAAACAGATCCCAGAGTAAACCGCTTCTGTGATTTTCAATCATGGCGATGATTGGTCCCTGGTCGATTGCCAGGAATGAATCTGCAAACCAGGCCTCATGCAGTGAGAAGGCATCTACGAATCCATACTCACGGAATATTCTATCCCCAAGCACATAGTAATAAAACCGAAGCGCTTTCATCGATTCCTGTGGTGTGTAGGGAAAAGAAGCCAGTGCTGCTGTTGGAGCGATGACCCCTTTGTCATTTGTTGGTGAAGAGGCGGCATAACCGCCAGGTATATCAGAAGCTGTCAATCCCCAGGTGCTATCACTGTAGCCGAAGAATCCCTGCGGATTGGCCTTGCTGTATTCATAGTTGATCAACGCATGATTCCTTGTTTGGACGCTATAGTCTGCATAGGTGTCGGCCAGTCCGTTGGGATCGATACCAAGAAAGGAATATTGTGAAAGAAACATGGGACCACCACGATCGGGGCCAAGCGGTAGTACGTGGCCATAGTAAGTGGCGCCGTTGCGCATATTTCCATTTGATGCCCAGCCATTGTGATACACAGCCGGGGGCAGAGCATGTGTATTGGAAGAGGCGGCAAGGATATAGGTGATCAATGCTTCGTTCCATCCTTTTACAGGCAGGTTCATGGCGAACTGGTGCGTGGAACTCCAGTGCCAGTACAAAACATTTTGTCCATTCTGGAAAAAATTCCAGCGGACACCGTCCCAGATGTTATTGATATCATTTCGCAGCAATTCTTCTTCTCCTGCGCCGCTGAAGTACTGACGCGCAGTGAGCAGACCCTGTATGAGATAGGATGTTTCCACGAGATCGGCTCCATCATCGGTTTGGCTGAAAGGTACGATCGCACCTGTTGTCCCGTTCATCCAGTGAGGATAAGCACCATTGATACGTACTGCGGTGTTACGGAGAAAACCTGCAATGGTTCTCATCCGCGCAAGACCCTCCGCGCGCGTGATGAATCCGCGATGGATGCCTGTGATGATCGCGAGAATGCCAAAACCGGAACCACCTGTCGTGACTATGTTGTCCTGCCAGTTGGTCCGTTCCCTTGCCAGGCCACTTACAGGGTGTGCATAATCCCAGAAGTACTTAAAGGTTTGCCGCTGTACTTTGTCTAGCAGCGCATCATCACTGATCAACGGGAATTTCCTTGTTGAATCAATGCGGGTGATGATGGTAATTGATCTTGACTGGTCAAGATTTCTGCCCCCTGCAGATTTCAATTGCGTGGTAAGGGACAGGATATGTTTGGTTATATTTTTTAATGGTTGAGTTGGCTGCACCAGCAACACGCTGTCGCCGGGCTGCCAGGTGATGGTGTACGGTACAATTGTACCGGAGTTTTCGCGCAGCGAAATGCCGGAGGCAACTGTTGCGCGATCAATGGCCGTGGAAAATCCAAAACGTATGGTGGGTATTGTCGTAGTGTTTACGTAAGAGGCACGTCCCTGTTCGCCGTTCACCGACCATGTTGTATTTCGCAGTGCAGACGGCGTTGGGGGTGGTGGCACTGGATCCGGTTCGGATGATTTACTGCAACCGGCTACAACAACCAGGAGAATGATATATGAAATAAAATGACGCATCATCGTTTATGCTTTTGTACCGTCAGGATGATCGGCTGAAGGAAAAAAGGGTTGCAACGAAACATTGCAACCCTTTACTATCGATGTCAAAGCGAAGCTTCAGTCGCGTTATTTTCTTTCCGTGAACAATGCCGCCACTTCAGAAGGTGTAAGCGCAGTGCTGTAGAGCCGGAACTGGTCCAACTGACCACGGTAATTCACCATCCATCCATCAGGCGTAGCACCGCTGGCATGGTGTGCAGGACCACCAACCACGAAGCCTGTTGCTTTGCTCAGGTCAAGGGCCCCACGAGGATTGCCGTTCTTTTTTACATCTGTTTTATTTGATGGGAGTCCGGTCAATGCTGCACCATCTACGTAGGTGGTGAGCTTTGACGTTGTTTCATCATAAACGAAAGCCAGGTGATGCCATTGGTCATCCAGGACACCATTGATGCGGTAGTCACCAACGAACTCCAGCCACTGATCGAAGAGATAGAATTTTGCTGCCATCTTGCCGCCATTGCTTTGACCGCCATCTTCCATCAGGAGGAATACGTCAGCTTTTGTCCAGATATCAGTTGATGTAGCTTGTGAAAAAAGGAACTGCGCACCGATACCTGCTGCCGGCTCTGGGGACTTCATCCAGAATGCGATGGTTGCACTGGTAGATTTCTTCCAGTCGTTTGCTGCAGGGTAAACGAGATAAGAATCGGCGCTGCCCTGGTAGCCCTGGCCGTTTACGCCAGCACTGTAAGTTACATTTTTGGGGTTACCAAAGGTAGCACGTACGCTATCGGCGTTGATTCCGTCGAAGGCTGCATAGAACTTCAGCGGTCCACCAGGAACGCTTGTGTCTTTTGGATAATTACCGAGTTCGGGCTTATCCATTTTCTGGCAGGCACTTACCCCGAGGGTCACTGCCAGCACTCCGAAAATAGTTTTATATGATTTCATGTTTCAATCTTTAGATGTTGATTAATCTGGTGTGATTGTGATGATCACGGCTTATGGGTAATCAGGATTTTGTGTCAGATTTCCCTGTGACTGGTCAATTACCGGCTGTGGCAATGGCAGGTATTTGTTACGGGGCTGGTAGCCGAGTGGGCCCAGAACCGCCGTAGCATCGCCCCATCTTACAAGATCAAAGAAACGCTCACCTTCCATGGCAAACTCAATTCGGCGTTCATTTTTGATAGCCGTTCTCATTTGCGCCTGGCTTGCATAGGCAATCGGAGGCAATACAGCATTGTTACCGCCTCTTGCTCTTGCACGGATCATTTCCACATATTCAACTGCCAGTGCGATGTTCTCTGCGCCACCAATCTCATTGGCAGCTTCTGCGGCCATCAGGAGTACGTCCGCATAGCGGAGTATGCGCTGGTTCATCCAGCCGGCACCGTGAATATCACCGGTGGATTGCTGCACCGCAGGATCTGCATATACTTTCTTGTTCCAGTATGGTCTTGGTAAAACCGCAGGATACGCAGGCAATGTTCTGCCGTAGCCACCGAATGCGGGATCATCAGACTGACCGGAAAACAGGATCGTTCTGTTCTTTCTTGGATCTCCTGGTTCATATGCATCTACCAGGTTTTGCGTTGGCGTGTTCCAACCCCAGCCCATGTTCCAGCCGGATGCATCGGAACCACGTACACCCTGTGATGTGGCAAAGAAACTGAAGTTGCTTTCGGTACCTGCAGGGCCTACGTGCGACTGGATCTCGAATATCGATTCAGGTCCATTCTCCCCGGCATCCTGGAAGATGCGGGAATAGTTGGATTCAAGCTGGTACTCCTGGGTAGCGATCACCTGCTTCAACAGTCCGAGCGCGGTTGCCCACTGCTGCCTGTACAGGTATGTTTTTGCATGCAGGGTCAATGCTGCTCCGCTTGTCAGCCTTCCAGGGAAACGGCTCAAACCTGCACTGCTGTTCCAGTTCAGCGGAAGTCTTGCCGATGCATAGTTGAGGTCTTCATCGATCAGTGCATATATCTCAGCTTCTGAAGACTTTTCCAGCACGTTTACCTGTTCAGCGTTTCTAACAACAAAATCGATCTTCCGAACCTGGCCATAGGTACGAACCAGGTCGAAATAAGCCAGTGCGCGGAACCATCTTGCCTCAGCGATGTTCACGAGAGATGCAGGATCAGAAAGATTCAGTGAATCCGCTTTGAACAACACGCCATTCGCCAGGTTGATGAGCTGATAGTGCGTACTGTAATAGGTGTTCGTGCTCCAGTGGTCTTTTGAATACTGGAACTGGTCGTAGATCACTTCCCAGTCAGCACCATCACCAGGCGCACTTCCTTTCAGTGCATCGTCATCACGGAAGCTATGGATGGCGAGCCAGGGAATATGGCCCCAGCCGGCACCCGCGATATCCGGGTGACGGATCCCGCCATAAAGACCATAGATCTGGCCTTCCAGTCCGCTTTGGTTAATATCATCGAGTGTAGCGGTAAGCGGCTTCCTGTCAAGGAACTTCTTACAGCCTGAAGAAAGAGCAAGGAGTGGCACCGCTATGAGCAGGGTCCAGACCAATCGCATATTTATTTTCATACTCATATTTTTTAAAATGTTACGTTTATACCGGCAGTGAGGATAAGAGGTACGGGACCGTTACCATAATCCAGACCGAAATCTGTAGGACCGCCACCAAACTCAGGTGTATAACCGGAATTATTTTTAAAGGTTTTCAGGTTCTGCACGTTACCAAATACACGGAGGTTTTTGATATGCGCCCTTGAGATCAGCTTCTGGCTGAAGTTGTAACCGATCTGCACATTGCGTATACGCAGGTAGCTGCCATCCTCGATACCATAGGTAGAAGGAAGTCGGTTGATTGCGTGGTCATCACCCAGGATCGGATCCCAGTTGGATGTACCCTCTCCATGCCAGCGATTGAGTTTGAATGAAGCATAATTATACCTTGAGTAAGGCAGCTCAGAGGTTCCCCACACACGGTATACTTCCGCACCATAAGAACCATTCAGGTCGATACCGAAATCAAAGCCTTTGTAAGCAAGGCTGATGGAAGCACCGTAGGTAAAGTCAGGTGTCGGATTTCCGATCATCGTCCTGTCTTTTGTATCGATCACGCCATCGCCATTCACATCCTTGAATTTCAGGTCACCCGGTCCGTATTCGTAACCGATCACGGGTACAGAATTCAATTTGTCGGCATAGCTCTGGTAAAGGCCTTCTACTACATAACCATAGAAATAACCGATCGGGAAGCCAACTTCTGTCTGGTTAGGCGAAGTTTCGCTTGCAGCCAGGAAGGTTCCGAATTTCTTTACCTTGTTTTTATACGTGGTAATGTTTGCACTTACATTCAGTGTGAGGTCACGTGCGATAGGCTGTGACCAGCTTGCCAGTGCTTCGATACCATTATTACGGATCGTACCAAAGTTGCCCAATGTTCTGTTCGGACCATTCTGCAGGTACACAAGCATGTCCTTCGTGGTCTTGTCGAAATAGTTGATCTCGAGGTGAAGTTTATTCGCCAGCGCATTCATTTCAATACCCACCTCTCTTGCATGCACCGTCTCCCATGTGAGGTTCGGGTCAACTGAATAGTCGTTCACATAAGCAGGATACACGGTATTACCAAACACCGCAGAGCTACCGCCGGCGAGGCGTGGAAAATAAGGATAGTCAACACCATAGGTGTTTTGGTTGCCTAGTACGCCAACAGATGCTTTCAGCTTCAGGAAGTCGAGCCACTCAACACCCTGCATGAACGTTTCACGGGTAAGCTCCCATGCAGCACCAACAGCCCAGAAGTTCTGGCGGCGGGTGTCAGGGTTATAGATCAATGATGACTCATCTGTACGGAACGATCCGTTGAGGTAGTACTTATTCTTATAGTTATAAAGTACGCGGAACAGGGAAGATGTGGTTGCATTCTCTGTCTGATAGCTTGAACCCGGCGTACCGGTGCTTGCCTGGAAACCATTGGACAGATACCAGAAGCGTTTATTGTCAGGGATAGGATCACCGGTCAGGCTCTGGGAAACGTTTCCATACAGATGGTTCTGGCTGAAATAAAGCGTCGTCCAACCTGCAGTGGCGGTCACTCCATGATCCCCAAACCGTTTGGTATAATTCAGGATATAATCCTGCTGGAATTTATTATACCTGGCTTCTTCGGCACTGACGCGCGTAATGTTGTTGACGAGGAAAGCAGAGTTCCCTTCCACACTTGGATCGTACTGCGCGGTCAATGGCGTGTACGTTGTGTTGGTAACGTTGCTCATATCGCCATAAAGCGTCGCACGGAAGTTGAAGTTCTTCAGGAATTTGAACTCCGCGAACACATTACCCACGATGCGATTCTCACGACCGATATACTTATCCCAGGTTGTTTCCCTGTTGAAAAGCGGATTCGACAATGTGTTCTGGATGCTGGGCAATGCAGAGTATAAATTATAAACAGCACTGTCAGCACCATACAACTTGGTGCGGAAAGGCATTGTTCCTGCAGAAACGATCGGGGCAATGCGACGTGCATTTTCAAGAGCACCGGTTCCATCGCTTGGATACCAGGTCCTGGTACCGTTTACATTGAACCCTACTTTGATGGCGCTGTTGATCTTATATTCATCATTGAGTGTCAGCAGTACTTTTTGCAGTCTCTCGTGTTTCACGATCCCCTCATCGGAGATATAACCAACACCCATGTAGAACCTGTTGCGGTCGCTGCTGGCGCTGATGCTGACATTGTTGTTGCTGAAGATACCGGTCTGCGTCAGTGCGTCGATCCAGTCGGTGTTGTTCTGCCATTTTGAATAATCGAACACGGTGGTGACGCCTAGATTTGCTTTCTCTTCTTCATATAACATTCTGAAGTCTTCACCGCTGGTGAGTACATCGATTTTATCAACCAGCTTTTTAGCACCAATCGATGAATTAAAATTCACGATCACCTGGCCGGTCTTGGCCTTCTTGGTAGTGATTGCGATAACGCCGGTACCACCTCGTACACCAAAGATCGCGAGCGACGAAGGGTCTTTCAGGATCTCAATGCTCTCGATGTCGTTGGGGTTCAGGTAATCGATATTGTCATTGAGAATACCGTCTACTACATACAGCGGACGGATGGAGCCCACACTGACTGTACCACGAATACGGATATCCGGTGATTTGCCGGGTGTACCGTAGGGCACTACGGAGAGACCCGCCACTTTACCCTGCAGTGAAGCAACGGGGTTGGTGTTGGGTTTATCAGCAATGTCTTTACCTGCCACTTTCTGGATGGAACCGGTGAGATCGCGCTTGTTGGCCGTACCGTAACCGATCACCACCACCTGGTCCATAACCTGTGTAGAGGTAGTAAGTGTAATCGCTACATCTGTACGTCCGCCCAGAGGTACCTCCAATTCATTATAACCAACAGAGGAGATAACAAGGGTGACATTGAGGTCCGGTACATTCAGGCTGAAGGTACCATCAGACCCTGTCGTGGTTCCGGTAGTCGTTCCTTTTATCTGCACAGAGGCACCGGCAACTGGTTGTCCGCCTTCACCGGTCACAACACCTTTTACCACAACCGGAACCCGTATGGGTGCGTTGGGGTCTTCTTTAATAACGATCAGGTTGTTGTCCATCACCTGGTACTGGAGGTTGGTCTTATGAAGGAGCAAAGAGAGTACCTCCTGGAGATTGGCGTCTTTCACTATGATGGTGACTTTATCGCGTATCTCACCCAGGTTATTGTTATACAGGAACCGGTAGCTTGTCTGCTTCTCGATAGAGCGAAGCACACCGCCGATCTCCGTCTTGTTTGCCCGAAGGCTGATCTTTTCCTGGCCAAAGCCGCGGGCTGCGACATTGAGGGTGAAGAATAAGAGAAAAACGGTGGTGAGTTTCATAACTAGCAGCGCTTTAGTTGGTAACGGTTTTTTTAAAACCGTCAGGAAACAATTCATATTTTTAGAATATTAGGGTTAAACAAAATCCGACGTCTCGGTTGGAGTGATTCGTTTAGCATCTATGGGGCGGCGGAATGTTGGCGCATTCCCCGTCCCTTTTTGCTATTTCGGATGCAGATTATTCAGGTGTGCCAACAAAAATTTCATCAGGTGTTATTTGGTATTTAAAATAGGGAACTGCTGCAAGCAGGGCTTTGAAGGCCTGCTCAACGGTTTCCCGCTCAAAGGACCCATTGAAATGAAGACGCTTTACCGTATCATCGGTAAACACGATCCGGACATTGTACCACCGCTCCATTTTCCGCGCAAGCTGTTCGAAACTGTCACCCCGAAACTCAAGACGGCTGTACAGCCAGGCAGTTTCGATGAGCTCATTTTCCTTTTTTGTGGTATCGATGGCAGTAAGGACAAACCGGTTTTTTTCACCCGCCTTGGTTGTGACGGGTTTCTCCTCCGCCATATCATCTGACCCGACTGCGATCGCCGGGAGTATCAATTTATAACTCGGGCGAAGTTCAATGGCTTCCGTTACCGGACCCGCTTCCCGGGTAACCTGAACGCGGCCATGGAGCAGGGTGGTCTCGATGAATTTTTCTTCAGGGTAGGATTTCACATTGAAGACCGTACCCAGCACATTGATATGATAGCCCGGAACATGGACGATGAATGGGCGGGCTGGTTGTTTCACCACATCGAAATAAGCCTCGCCTTCCAATCGCACTTCTCTTGTCAGCCCACTGAAATCGTTTACGAACACCAGTTTCGAACCGGCATTAAGCCATACTGTGGTGCCATCCGGCAATAGCGAGCGGATCCGGCTCCCCTTCCGGGCAATAAGTTCATCGGGTATGTTCACTGCGGTGGCACTGGCTGTTCGGGTGATAGGCCAAATGGTAACGCCTGCAGTAATGAGTATAGCTACCAGCAGAAGTGCGACCAGTACGCGACGGCTGCGGCGGCGGCGCTGGCGAACCGGCCAGGCTATCGTATTCGATTCAATCTGGTTGGCTTTGTTGATGATCCGGCTGATAGTGGCCGACTCTTCCTGATGATCAGCCTGGGGATACTGTCGCTCCTGCCAGATACGGGTGAGGAGTTCATATTGCTGCTGCAGGGAAACATCGCTGCGCAGTAACTCGGAAAGTTCTGCCATTTCCTCGTGGGAGGCTTCGCGATTTAAAGCCCTGGCCATGAGAAGCCAGATGCGTTCAGTCAATTCCATACAGCAATAGCAATTGCTATAATGGACAGCAAAAAAAGAAGCATCTACTAAGGAAATGTGAAAATTATTCTGGCGAGCCGTTTTGCGGGATAACGGGTGGCGTAAAAAGAGGGCGTCCCTGCCGGTCAATGTGTAGGGTACTGCAGATTTTTTTCACCGCGATGGCCATCTGCGCATCGATGGTGTTGACGGAAATATTGAGAATTTCTGCCACCTCCTTATACTTCAATCCATCTTCGCGGATAAGTTTGAATATCATCTTGCACCGTGGAGGGAGAGCTTCCACGGCTTCTTTCACCCGCCCCATCATCTCTGATGTGATCAGGAGTTCATAGGGATCAGGCGAAAAATGATCCGTAGGGATGTCAAGAAAATCAAAGGGTGCGGTGACCAGTTCCCTTGCCTTTTTGGAAAGAGCGTTGAGGGCTTTATTCTTGACGGCGATGTAGAGGTAAATGGTGATGTTGCTGATGCCGGTGATCTCAGCCCGGGCGGACCATAGTTTCACAAAAACGTCTTCGACGAGTTCCTCCGCAATTTCCCGTGAGCGAACGAGGGTCATTCCAAACTGGATGAGCCGTTTGCCAAAATGGGCATATAGCTGTGTGAAGGCGCCCTCTTCCCCACTGGCTATGTCAGCCTGGAGGCGGGTCAGGAAGACCGTAGTATCGAGATTATTCGCCGGCAATCGTTTGAGAATTACATGATCAAAGCCAAATCCACGGGCTAAAATTAGCTAAAACTTTGCTAACTCGGAGGAAAGTGCGGAGTGCGCAGTGCGGAGCTTAAAGG
>JAEZAM010000099.1 GCA_023430465.1 Bacteroidota bacterium
AACCTTAACCTCAACCTCAACCTCAACCTCAGCCTCAGCCTCAACCAGTCTACCTCAACTGAAACAATTGAAGAAAGCGCACTATTTCCAGCAGACTAAGACAAAGTGAGACACCCAGCAGTGTAACCAGGGTAAAACGAAACAGGAAATTAATGCCGGCGTCCACGGACAAAACGGTGAGTGAGTTTTTCATAAGGAGCAGTTTTGATGATGAATACCTTCGGTTTGCTGCTGTATAATGGCGAAAAATAATGCCAACCGATGGATTGAAATCCGGTTTGCAGCTTTTTCATTTCACATCCAGTAGTTTTTCCTCGCCGGGTTATCTTGGTAACAGATCAGGAAGGGAAATTTTCGTGTAAACACACGACATCAAGACAAAAAAAAGTCCCCTTTCGGGGACTCACTTATTTTACTTTCTCCGGCGCCTCGTTTCGAAAGACGACCATGTTGTCAAACACATCAACAAGTACCGGTTGCGTTTTATCTATATCACCTGCCAGTATTCGCTTGCTCAGTGTATTGACGATCTCCTTCTGAATAAGACGTTTTAGTGGCCTTGCACCAAACTGCGGATCAAAACCCTGCTCAGCCAGGAACTCCAGCGCATAGTCGCTGAAAGATAGACGGATGCCGCTTTCAGCAACCAGTCTTTGCAATGCATCCAATTGAATCTTTACGATACCCCTTATCTCTTTCTTCATCAATGGGCGGAACATGATGATCTCGTCCACACGGTTAAGAAACTCTGGTCTCACGGCTTGCCTTAACAGGTTCATCACTTCTACCCTGGCTTTATCGGTTACCTCATCCACTGTCTTTTCAGATACATCATCAAAGGCGTCCTGTATGATGTGGCTGCCGATGTTGCTGGTCATGATTATGATCGTGTTTTTGAAGTTGACAACGCGGCCCTTGTTATCAGTGAGGCGGCCATCATCCAGCACCTGGAGCAGAATGTTCCAGACGTCAGGGTGCGCTTTCTCGATCTCGTCGAGCAGGATAACGCTGTAAGGTTTACGGCGTACTGCTTCTGATAATTGTCCACCTTCATCATATCCAACATACCCCGGAGGCGCGCCAACCAGTCGGCTGACAGAATGTTTTTCCTGATACTCGCTCATGTCGATGCGCGTCATCATGCTCTCATCATCAAACAGGTATTCAGCCAGCGCCTTGGCGAGCTCGGTTTTACCTACACCAGTTGTCCCGAGGAAGATAAATGAACCGATAGGTTTCTTGGGATCACTCAACCCTGCGCGGCTTCTACGGATGGCATCGGCCACGGCTGTGATCGCTTCGTCCTGGCCAACCACACGCTCATGCAGGTGCTCTTCGAGGTGCAGCAATTTTTCCTTATCGCTTTGCAGCATTTTTGTTACCGGAATCCCTGTTGCCTTGGCCACGCTTTCAGCGATGTCTTCCGCGTCCACTTCTTCCTTTAGCAGGCGTTTTTCACCATTCTCGTTGATCTGCTTGCTGAATTCTGCGATGATAGCCTCCTGCTCTTTTACCTTGCCGTAGCGGATCTCCGCTACTTTGCCGTAATCGCCTTCACGCTCAGCACGCTCGGCAAGCTGCTTGAGGTTTTCAATCTCAGCTTTTGCCGTCTGCACTTTTTCAACAAGCTCTTTTTCCTGTTTCCACTTCGCCTTCAGCGTGTCACGCTCTACGGCCAGGTTGGCGATATCGGTATTAAGTTCTTTCAATTTTGGTTCATCATTCTCGCGTTTGATGGCTTCCCGCTCGATCTCGAGCTGGCGGATCTGGCGCTCAAGGATATCAAGTTCTTCGGGCATCGAGTTCATCTCGACACGCAGCTTCGCGGCGCTTTCATCGATCAGGTCGATGGCTTTATCGGGCAGGAAACGATCACTGATGTAACGTGATGACAGTTCCACGGCGGCGATGATCGCCTCGTCTTTGATCCGCACATGGTGGTGCGTTTCATATCGATCCTTGAGACCGCGAAGGATGGAAATGGCATCTTCAATACTCGGCTCATCGATCATCACGCGCTGGAAACGGCGTTCCAGTGCCTTGTCTTTTTCAAAGAATTTCTGGTATTCGGTAAGTGTGGTTGCACCAACAGCACGGAGCTCCCCTCTTGCCAGGGCAGGTTTGAGAATATTTGCTGCATCCATGGCACCCTCGCCACCGCCCGCACCGACCAGTGTGTGTATCTCATCGATGAAAAGGATGATCTCACCATCGCTTCCGCTAACTTCTTTGACC
The DNA here is from genome assembly GCA_023430465.1 of Bacteroidota bacterium. Classification (GTDB taxonomy): domain Bacteria; phylum Bacteroidota; class Bacteroidia; order Chitinophagales; family Chitinophagaceae; genus JAEZAM01. Next base: position 2,236 of record JAEZAM010000099.1, read on the forward strand.
ACCCCTTTCAGCCGCTCCTCGAACTCACCTTTATATTTCGCACCGGCGATAAGCAGGCCCATATCAAGCGCATAAATGATCTTGCTCTTCAGGTTCTCCGGAACATCTCCATTTACGATACGGTGTGCGATGCCTTCAGCGATGGCGGTTTTACCAACACCTGGTTCACCAACCAGGATCGGGTTGTTTTTTGTTCTGCGGGAAAGTATATGCAGCGTTCTGCGTATTTCTTCATCGCGTCCGATCACGGGGTCTAGCTTACCCTGCCGGGCGAGTTCGTTGAGATTCTTTGCGTATTTATTAAGGGCATTGTACTCCTGCGACTGTGTCTGTGAGGTGACGGTCTCCCCTTTTCTGAGATCTTTTACGGCGGCAATGAGTCCTTTTTCTGTAAGCCCCGCATTTTTCAAAAGTTTTGCAACAGCATCGTTGCCTTCAACGATCGCCAGCAACAAATGCTCGGGGGTGACGAATTCGTCATTGAATTGTTTCAAGGAAGCGCCGGCCCGAAGTACCACGTTGTTCATCTCGCGGCTGATCTGCTGCGCGGGATCCCCGGTAGTAGTGGGCAGTTTGGTGATGAGTTCTTCCAGCTTGTTGTCCAGGAGGTTCACCGTCACGTTGTTTTTCTTCAGAAGGTATTCAACGGGTGAATCTTCCTGTTCGAGCAACGCCTTGAGCAGGTGTTCGGTCTCGATGTTGAGGTTCTTGCTGTTGAAAGCAAGTTGCTGCGCCTGTTGGATGGCTTCAGCGGCTTTTATTGTAAAATTCCCTAAGTTCATATCTTATAGCTTTAATTGTTGAAGGAGGATGGTCTCCTACGGTCTGCGGTATGTTTGCCGATACCCGGGAAGAGCAAATCACAATCCAAGCCAAAATTCAGGTAAGTATGTCATATTTTTTTCGTCCGAACTGCATGAAAGTCATATTGGTCGGCGTTTTTCTGCAAGTCTTTCAGGTGTCGATTTCTCAGGGATGGGCAGACGTGGATGCGGCTGTTACCGCTGGTAGTGCCAACCTGGGTAACGAAAACGTGGTCATGATCTGGAAGGCTGGTGATACGCTGGTGTATAAAAAGGAAAGCGGTGGTTTCAGCACAAAAACGGCGGTACCGATTGCGAGTGCCAGCAAATGGCTGACGGCAGCTTTAGTCATGATGTTTGTAGATGAAGGAAAGATCAACCTGGATGACAAGATCGGGCGCTGGGTACCCGAGTTTGACCGCCAGGGAAAAGCATACATCACCGTCCGGCATTGCCTGGCCCATCTCACGGGGATTGAAGATGAAGGTAAATTGTTGAAGAAGTTGTTTCAGCGACGTAAGTTTGAAAACCTTGAGGACGAAGTAAACAGTCTTGCCAGCCGCGAGATCAGGGCAAATGCCGGTGAAGATTTTTGGTACGGTGGAGTGGGTATAAACATTGCCGGACGCGTGCTGGAGGTGGTATCGAAAAAGAAGTTTGATGCGCTGATCAGGCAGCGATTATTGAATCCGTTGGGAATGCGGAAAACGAGTTTTGCAAATATGGAGGGCGGACCCGTAAACCCTTCCGGAGGGGCCGTTTCGACTGCGGAAGATTATATGAAATTCCTGGTGATGTTGCTGAATAAGGGAAAGCACAATGGTGTGCAATTATTGAGTGAAAAATCGGTGGAGGAATTGATGCGGGTGCAGGCGAAACCTTCAATGATCAGGTATGCGCCGGAGTCTGCGAAAGGGTTTGGTTATGCACTGGGCAGTTGGGTGCTGGAGGAGGGCATCGATAGAAAGGCAAAGGTGGTGGCGAGTCCGGGGTTGATGGGAACATGGCCGATGATCGATTGGTGCCGGGGATATGCCTACCTGGTGGTGGCAAAAAAGCTGCCAGGCGAGGAAAGAACGGAGGCGCATCTGCGGATAAAGGAAGCTGTGGATGGGCATTTTGAGTCGGTGTGCAGGTAGTGTTGCGCTGGTTTCACGCAAATCCCGAAGCATCGGGAGCAAAGGTGTACTGCAGTAGACTGGCGTGAGAAAAGGATTTCTTTTGCGGCATTTGCTTACTTAGCTCCCGATGCTTCGGGATTTGCGTGAAATAGTTTCAGGCCACCGCCCGCTATTCGTAGCCGTAACAGGGAATAACAAATTTCGTCATATTTAAAAAACTTAGGACTGCTCGGCTGAGACTCCTGGCTCAGCCGCTGCGGTCCGGTTCTTTCATGTTACTCAACAACAGGTTAACTTCCAATAATCCGCAGCGCATGCCTCTCGCAAAGTCAACCGCACTACTGAGCCGGTAAACTTCGGGTTGTGAGACAAGTTCCGCAACGAGCCGATGAAAAACACTTGCCCAAGGAATGGTATTTACATTGCCTGGCTGGAGCGGCTTTAGTTCGCCATCCGTAGCCCGGATTAACAGGCAAGGAAATAGTGGCAACTAACAAATAAGCACCCTCCCATTTCCAAAGTAGAAAGTATTATTTTTCTGTCCGCCATTTCATATATTTCGGTAAATCAGCAACTTCTATCAACCCCATTTCCTCTGGGTTCCCTGGCAAAATGTCAACGTCGACATATTGCAGATCAAGCGCCACTGATTTCTCTCCCAAAATTGTATCAAGCATTTGATAACTTCCGTTCAAGAACGTCTCTTTTTGTTCGGCACTAAAGTTGGGAAAATATATTATCAGTCCAAAGGAGTTAGGATCGGTCTGGCCATCCAAGGGCAAAAACCATGCTTCAGCTGGATCTAAAGTGATGTCTTCATATATTGTTACGAAGTTTACACCCATAGGTGGTTTCAAGGCAAATATTTGCCAACCATTTATGTCTGGAGCGCTTGATACTAAAGATTCAGCGGCGTCGAAATAGTCTTTGTCACCCTCAGCTGTCACAATCAGTTCATGATCCTCATTAGGCCCCCCACCAATCTGAAAGTATAGCTTTGGGCAATACTTATGCAGTTCCTCAAGCAACGTATTAAGTAATTCCTCCTTTTTATCTAAATCAGTTATTTGAGCGAGGGCGGTATACTTATGACTATTTACTTCGAACCAGTTCCAGAATAATTTTTCTTTAGTCATATTTATTTCTTGTCTTGTTCATTGTATTTTTTGCCAGGGAATTTATTTTGTTGTAGTTCTTTTCTGTGTTACCCGCGCCTCCATGCTTCTGAATGTTTGCATCTTCGGCTTTAAACGCTTCTCTCGAATTTTTAGCTGGCTTGAACTCCTGTTTCTTAACAGGGTCTTTGTGCTCAGTTTCAATCCGTTTTGCAGATTGTTTCGCTCGATTTTTATCACCCTTGCCATCATAGATCTTACCGCCCCGCTGTCCGTAGCTGTAAAAGTGACTAACAAATTTCGTTCTAGTAAAAAAATTACGACTGCTCGGCTGAGACTCCTGGCTCAGCCGCTCCCGTCCGATTCTCTCATGTTGCTCAACAACAGGTTGACCTATAATAGTCCGCAACGCAAGGCTTTCACAAAGAGAACTGCACTACTGAGTCGGTAATCTTCGGGTTTTATGACAAGTTACTCAACGAGCCGATGAAAAACACTTGCCCAAGGAATGGTATTTACATTGCCTGGCTGGAGCGGCTTTTAGTTCGCTATCCGTAGCGGAAAAAAGAATGCTATCCGTAGCCTCCGGGAGCAAAAGGGTAGTCTAACAGTCTGGCGTGAGAAAAGATTTTCTTCGGGCACACCCGCTACTCCTTCTTCACCAACACCACCCTGCTGCGATCAGCCTTGAATATCTTCTCATAAAAATCCACCAGCTCATTGTAATCCGCCGGCTGATAGTTGCCGCCCCGCATTAGCAATGACCGATAATACGTGATCTTGCTTCCATCAAATACAATCGATGAACTGTACTCACCGAACTTACTCTGAAACTTTGTATCCGCAGGCATCGCTTCTTTCGTATACGTACCCGGCAATATAAAACTTACCGTGTCCACATCCTTCCAGCCATTCCCCATCACGATCGGAAACTTCCGCGAACTGTCGGCCGACATCTTGCTTCCATAACGACTCACCAGGTTGGGCTGAATGAACAGCCGCTTTCCCGTTACCGTGGCATAGTTCGCAATGTTCATATCCAACTGCTCCTCCAGCGCTGGTATTGCCTCTTTGATCTCGCGGTACTGGAAATTGTTGACATGATACGTGGCCAGGTCAAACTGCTCCTGCAGCCGTTCCTGGATCTTTCGCTTGTCACTGCGCGTCAGGAAATTCTGCAATTCATCCTGCTGTATACCTGTATGAAGACTGTTCAATTTTAATGAAATATTTCCCGCCTCATCAACTGTCGCCACTGAGTTTCTCACCAGCAGACTTTGATCCGGGCTGTAGGATGGCGTGCGCACAAGCTGCCCGCCATTCTCATCAATCAACAAGGCATGCCTGTCGCCGGTGAATGATCCCATATACCCGGGCGTGGCAAACTGGTCCGTACACTCCAGCCAGATCGTATCTGACGCAACAGGCACACAAAGAATGGCGTGGTTGAATTGTTGTGCCGGGAAATCCGCCCGTATATCCTGACCCCTGCCTGCGCGTATCAATGCATAATAGGATTTAATTCCCGCCTCCTTGAGAATGGCATACATATAATTGGAGAGAGCCTTGCAATCACCATATTTCTTGCTCGATACAAATTTTGCCTCGAGCGGCTGCCATCCTCCGATGCCAAGCTGTATACTGATATAACGTGTATTTTCCTGCATGTACTTATACAGTCGCTTCACCTTTTCCGGTGCAGAGCTGATGCCATCGGCAACACGGTGCACCTCCTGCTTCACATCATCCGGCAATACATCACGTCCTTTACTGAGCTCCCAGTTAAATTTTCCAAATGATTTCCAGTCGGACATATTGCCCTTAAACCCATGGATCTCGAAATCCGTTGGACCGAGCAGCACGAGTGGGGTGAGCATCCGGAGCGATGGTGCGTATGCCTCTCTCGCGATGGCTCTGAGACCGGAAAGCTTCCATGTATAGATGCGCCGTGACTTTGCTTCCGTGATAACAGGTTCAGGGGCCTGCTGGTAACCACGATAGCGGAATGTGTAATCGGCAGGGGTTGACACCACAAAACTGCTTTGCTCGATACCCAGCATCGAAGCCGACTGCGGATGCCAGTCAGGAAAAAACAGGGTGCCATTGTATTTTACCTCTATCTCATACTCCACTGTATAAGGATAATTGCGATGCGAGAATGAATGATGCTTTACCCGTGTATCTGCAATCAATGAGCCCTGTGTGATCGACTCATCGGCAATGTCCTTCTTCTTCAGGCTACGTATCTCCTTTCCGGCAGCATCATATAAAGTGCCTTCAAATGACCGGATCACTTCGCGATCGTCATAATAATGACTCATCGCGGCATGGCTGTTCCCATTCTCATTCAAAACAGTTACTACAAACCGTCGTTTATAGACCGCTTCGCCTGCATTCTGTATCGTGAACTCCGTATCATCAAGTCGTATAACAGCATTTGCACCCGCCATGATCGGCTTTGGGATCCTGCTGATCGCATAAGGTTCCTCACCCGCAAACACCGGACGGGCAACTGACAACAGCACGACAAATAATAAAACTCTCATAGCAACAGCAGTTAGTTTGCTTTCTTTTTGAAAACAATTTGTTCATTGTGTTTTTTCACCACCATATTGAAAAAATCACGCAGCATATCATACTCATCGGGTGCGTAAACGGTTCTCTTCAATTGCAATCTTGACCGCATTGAAATGACGCCGTTTGAGTTCGAGATGCGGTATTCAAAAATGCCATCTTCATCTTCATTCAGTTTTACGATCACCTGCTTGGGCAACTCATCCACTTCATAGCCCTTTGGCACCTCCATACGCAACAGGTAGACCTCATCTTTGGTATAGGGCATTTCCACGGGATAAAGACGGGTAGCCGATTTGAAAGGGTTTTCTTTATAGCCCTCCGTCATCATTGGATTGATGTAGAGGATATCCTCATTATCCAGCTTCATGTTGAAGTTGTAGTGAATGTTGACCGGATCCTCAAAACGACGCAACGAATCTATTCCGGCTTCACTTAACTCCAGTTCGTGACTGTATGATTTTGATAATGCCTGGAAATAGTTTTCCGGGCCCTGCTCCCTGATGCGGCTGCGGAGGCTGTAAGATTCATTCGGACCCGCGGTCTGCTGCATGCTGCCCGCATAACCTTTGTCGGTATTAATGATGATCACGGATGAAACTTTACGTTCCAGGAGAGAGTCAGCATTGAACTCAAGCGGCGTTGCCTGGTCATCAATGACCCGGGCATGACCATTGTAGCAATCGCTGGTGAGCGAACCAAACCCAAGCAGTGGTTTACTGGCATCGAGGTGATAGGTTTTTCCATCGATATAAACCTGGCTGATCACGTAATTGAAGCGATCCATGAGCGGATAAAGCGAATAAACAAATCCATGAGACCGGGTACTCAGCATCACCGGACGGGCATCAAAACCGGCCTTGCGCAACATCGCGACAAGCAACAGGTTTACCTCCGCCACATTCCCTGTCTTTGCCTTCAATATACTCTTCAGGCTTTTTTCCAGCATGTAGGATGAGTAAGTTGCGGTGAAATTATCCCGCACATATTTGAAGATCCGTTTCGCCTTTTCCAGGTTATCCGTAGCATTGCCCATGGCATCTTCCACAGTGTTGTTGAGCCATCCATTGTCTTTGCCGAGAGCAAGTCCGAAATCCTCATCCTTGAGCAACTCCCCGGTAACCGTTTGCCAGGTACCCATGATGTTGCGGGGAGTGAAGGGATGCCGCAGCTCAGACAACTGAAATTCGATCTTGGCAATGTGATTGCCCAGCGTGGAAGTGAAATTTTCCTCCTTCAGTGCCGGGATATTTTCCATAGCATACCGGTAGTCGTTTACAAATGCCCCGAATGTGCTGCGGTCAGTTGATTGCGCGCCGCTGTAATCCGTCACCTGGAAGTTATCATGCCGCTGTTTGCTTTCTCTCACCACATAAGGGTGGTAGCCTTGCGTCATGTGTACATAGTTATAAAATTCGGGGATGGACACCTTGTATTCACTCCAAAGGCAGGGCAAATCACTTTGAAAATACCAACCGCGAAGATTGAATATAAAATCAGAGGTGATCTTGTACTCATATTCAATGATGCAGCCTTCGCGCAAGTCGGGAAACGTGAACTTCCGTGCACTCCAGTTCTTAGACAATTTCTCTTTGTAAATGCTCGCCTTGTCGAGTTTAGCCTCGACGACTTTTCCATTCACCAGATTATAGGTGGAAGCTTTCAGAGAGTTAAGTTCCTCTTCGGAAGTTGACGTATTGTAAAGCCGGATCTCTTCTTCTGCGGCATCATACCCATTTTTATTTAGAATATGCACACGCCTGAACGTTTTGAAGACAAGCGAAAATCCCCCTTTGCTGTTGCCAACCATTTCGGTTGAGCCGATCTCGGCCAACACAACGGCGCTGGCATTGCTGTCGATACTGTAAATGGTGGGAGCGAAATCAGCAGGTGATATTTTGCCGAATTTGGGCGTATTTTTTTGGGAGAAAGCCTGAAACGTGCAAATAAATGATAATATGCACAGGGCATAAAAGCGAATTCTCATGAGCAGGTGTCGTCGTTTTGGTTGAAGGGCAATTTTACATAAAATTCCCTGCAAACCCTATAGTATCTTTACAAATTCACTTTACTACGATCAACACTTTTACGACGATATCAGGCCGGGCGCTAACGGTAAAGCAGCTTGCTCAGCAACTGGGATTCGATTATTGCGGAATAGCGAAGGCCGTGCGGCTTGATGACGATGCGGTTCGCCTGGAAAACTGGCTTAAACTGGGCATGCATGGCACAATGGGATATATGGAAAACCATTTTGATATGCGAGTCGATCCAACCCGGCTTGTACCAGGCGCGAGATCGGTGATCACCCTGCTGAAAAACTATTACCCGCATGAGAAACAATCGTCTGAAGCGCCGAAGATAGCGCGTTATGCGTATGGACAGGATTACCACGATGTGATCCGCGCTGCGATGCGTGAGTACCTCGACAGGCTGCGCGAAACGTTTGGGCACATCGATGGCCGTGGGTTTGTGGATTCAGCGCCGGTACTTGAACGGAGCTGGGCCGTTCGCAGTGGCCTTGGCTGGGTAGGAAAAAACGGGAACCTGCTTACCAAAAAATCAGGCTCATTCTTCTTCATCGCCACACTCATCACTGATCTTGAACTTGAGCCGGATGATCCGTTTGCAAAAGATTTTTGCGGCAGTTGCCGCCGTTGCATCGACGCCTGCCCTACCGATGCGATCCTGCCAGGCAAGGTGGTCGATGGCAGCAAATGCATTTCCTATCTCACGATAGAACTGAAAGATCAACTGATACCAGGCGAGATGCAGGGAAACTTTCGCGACTGGGCCTTTGGTTGTGATATTTGCCAGGAGGTATGCCCCTGGAACAGTTTTAGCAAGCCACACAATGAACCAGCCTTCATCCCGATTCCGGAAGTGCTGAACCTGTCTACCGCCGAATGGGAATCTATGACGGAGGAGACCTTCCGGAAGTTGTTCAAAAAATCGGCGTTAAGCCGCACGAAGCTGAAAGGGTTGCAACGCAATCTGCGATTTCTGAAATCCGGAAACGCTAACGGGTGATCAGCCAACTGAGCCGGGCGACAAGCCGGTTGTAGTCGTAAAAATATTTCCTGAATTCTTCTTCGCAGGGCGGGCTGAGGCAGGGATAGGTAAATCCATCTCTTACCTCGGTGGCGCGGCGATTGTATCCCCCACTCAGCAGGAGGCCCGATGATCTACCAACAGGGATTTTAAACCCGATACCCGCTTCCCCATAAAAGCCTCCCCTGTTCACCGCGGTGGTATGATAGATGCCTGTAAGCGGCCGGTTCCGATCACTTACAAATGCATAGCCGGCATCTGCATAGAAAAACATTAGTTGCTTTTTCCCGAATGAGGCGCGGTACTCCGCGAACAAGGGTGTAGCCGGCTCGCGATACCAGTCGTAGCCAATACCTGCTCCCAGGAAATGCTGACCCAAACGGATGCCGCCAGAGGCCTGCAACAGGGGCCTGACGTCGGAAGCTCCGACACCAAGCCCTGCTGAGGCAACCGTCCACCATCCTTTTTTCTTCATTGCCTGGGCGTGCGATGTACCAGGTATCATCGCAACTCCAAAGGCAGTTGCTATCAACAACAATGCATTTATCATTACTCTCATCGTATCTTATTGTATCTGTATTTTACTGAGAAGACGCAGCGTGGAAGGGTTGGAATAATCATATTGCAGCAATCCTTCTTTTGCTACTACCAGGGCTATATTATTTTGTGCGATCACATCATAGGCATTCATGTCACCTATCGTGGTCAATAGCTGCAGATTGTTTACATCACCGGCATCGTAGACCTTCAATCCCTGTGACCCATCACAAATGAAAAGCGTGTTGCCGGACTTGGAGAGTCCATGCGGATTGTTCATCGGGTACACCTTTACCAGGGCAGGGTTCACAAAATTATTGAGTCTTACGATCTCGAGTTGATTCACGGTATTCTCGCAACTCACACCTGAACGGAGGGTAATGAAGGCGTGCGTATCGTCCGCTATCACAGGATCACAGGCTTCAGCATGCTGGAACTCTGCGTCGCGTGTAGGCGCATCGGGATTGCCGACATTATAAATGAACATACCCGCCGCAGAACCAATGAATAACTTATTCTTGAATGGATAGATAGTTTCCACGCGCCACCCGAGTGAAATGTCGTTTGTCTGAGCCGGCTGGCCGGGATCGCTGATATTGAATACTCCGAGGTTGCTATAGCCAACAGTATAGAGGCGTTGGTTCATCACGGTAAACCGGGCCATGGAACCGCCTGTCCCAATAGGCGTACTGTTGCTGCCGCTGGAGGCTGTAGAAAAGAAGACCCCTGGACTCATAGCATCCATCCACATCAGCCCGGATTCGCAATCCTGGACGACAGTCGTGTCTTTCTTTATCCAACCGGCGAGCGTTACGTTGGGGTTGTTGTTCCATACAAACCCATTAGACCATCTGCGTTCGGGGAATACACCATCAATCACTTTTTCCACCCTTGCATTCATGGGATCACTGATGTTAATGGCAACAAGATCGGTGTAGAGGTCTGCATATAAAATACCATCCTTCACAGCGAGGTCGACATTGCCAGGAATATCTATGAAAGCAACTTTTGCCGGCGCCGCGGGATTGGTGTTATTGATGACATGAATCCCACGGTCAACATCATTCAGTAAAATGTAATTGCCATATTTGTATATCTTACCGGGGTTCTCGATCTCCTTTGGTGCATTGCTGCGGATGTTGGCACGCACTTCCTCGTTTGTCTTATAGATCGGTACATAGTACGTGTATGTGTGATGTTGTTTACATTCATCCTTGATGCAGGCAGAGAAGCCTATGGCAAGAAGCAGGAACACGGCGATGAAGCTGCGTAGCAATTGTTTTGATTTCATACTGGTGTATTTTCAATCCTGACAACACGTGCAGGATTATCGTTGCACTATTTCTTACGTGATGGAAGAATAAATCGCGCAGTAAGGCCCGAATTGATAAAGTACTGGCGTGTACCAAAGGAAGGTTTGGTGATGCTTCGCAGGTCAATGTAAAATTCAGGACCAATACTCCATTGAAGTTTCCCAGGTTTGCCAAAAGCAACATGCATTCCTGTAGCAACGCCGAGACGGAAGCGCTTGAAGCCATCCTTATTCTCGTAGTAAATGCCATTGAAGGCTGTATCGTACAATAGCGGACTTCCACTGATCATATAACCCGGCACAAGTGATCCCGACCAGGAGATGCGCGTAGTTTTGCTGCGATTGAGCTGCGCTTCAAAAGTCAAAGGCAACTGAACGAAATGATATTGATTTGTATAAGACTTATCCTGCGGACCGCGGTACACGACGTTGGTGGCTACAGGCTGCTGCGTATATGAATCAAAATTCACCGGATCATTGTACCGCGTTCCTACACGCATCAAGGTGGTCATGTAAGCATATGCGATACCGGCCGAAATGCGCGTTCTTTCAGTCAGTGGATAAGCGGCGTTGATACCAAACTTCAGGGCCATGCCTGAACGGATCTCTGACGGCGGCATCACGGGGTTCACAGCGGGCCCAGGCTGAGGCGAGTTGGAAAATGCCGGCATATTATCAGCACGCGATTTTACCAGCCGCGGCAACTCATCCACATGATCGTTGATTCCTCCACCTGCTACTACGCTCCACTCCCAGCCCTCCCTGACAGTGCCGGATTTCTTCAATGGATATTCAGTGGCCGCCACCGCACCGGGTGATGGATCCAGTTCATCACGCTGCAACTGTTTTGCTATGCTGTTTCTGACAGCATCGAAGCCGTAGACATTACTCGCAGCAGGGTCGATGTAGCGATATTGCTTTTCTGCAGCGGCCGTTTCAGGACGCGGATGCTGCGTATCGCTGCTTGTTGTGTTTTCAAACGCATCGTCCGTCGCGGCACCAGGGTTCGAAAATGGCGTTACTGCATTAATCTTTTTCGAAGAAACACCACGCCGATTTTTGTTTCGCGGCTCGGAAGCCGCAACGGTAGGGCTTTTTCTGTCTTCCCTTTGTGAAGCCGAAGCCTGTGAACCGGTCGCAGTTTCAGAGATAATATTGCTGCCCTTCAGTGCAGGATCAGGCTTGACGGTTGTTGTTGCCGGAGTTTCGTCAACTTTTATTTTATCATTCGCACTGATTGGTCTTTTGCTCGAGTGATGAGACTGTTGCTCTGTATTCGCGTCCGGCAGCGTGCTTGTAACAGACCCGGGCTTATCTGCCAGTGCGGATGAATACTTACCTGTATCAAATGCAAGGTAACTGCCTCCACCGAGGAGCAGCAGGCCAATGAAGGTGAAAAAATAGATTGCTCTCTTCCTTCTCTTCTCGCGCCGCAACGATGTTTCGATATGCTGCCATACAGCATCGGATGGCCGGAAACGGAGGCCACCCATATCTTCCTGGAGCTCCTTCTCAAATTTCTTTTCCGGCATAGCGTTCCTTTTTGACCAACGAATATTTATCGATCCACGTGATGAGGAGGTTCCGTGCGCGGGCATATTGCGAGCGGGAGGTACCATCGCTGATCCCCAGCATCACTCCGATCTCCACATGGGAATAACCTTCAATGGCGTGAAGGTTGAAGATAACCTGGTAGCCCGGAGGTAACTGACGGATAAGATCAGCGATTTCCTTGGCCTGCAACCTGACTGCGGGGTCACCATCGGCTACCGGATGCAGGTATTCCTCTGTAAAGAACATCTCCTCCTGGTATTTCCTGTGGCGCTTGATATAGTTCAGGGCAGTGTTGACCATGATCCGGCGGATCCAGGCCCCCAGTTCCCCCTCCTGCTTGTATTGATCGAGGTGCTTGAAAACTTTGACAAACCCCTCCTGCAGCACGTCCTCGGCATCCCGCGCAGAACGGGTATAGCGATAGCAGACGCCGAGCATGGTCTCTGCATAGAGCTCATACAATTGCTTTTGCGCCTGTACTTTGCCTTTAAGGCAATCCTTTACCAGTTTCTGTGGGTCCATCACGTGTAGCTGCTGACAAACAAACAATATCAATCGTTGCACGTCCGCGGATGCAAGAAATAAAAAAACCGCCAATTGGGTGGCGATTTAAAAAAATATGAGATAAGCGGTGATCAATCCACGCGGAAATCGACTTTCTTATCGCCCCAGACCAGTGTCACCGTGCCGTTCTTGTCGATCGTGAAGGTCATTTTCTCAGCAAAAGGCTGTGCTTTTGATGATTTGGCGTTTACCCGCAGGGCATCATCCGCCTGTTTGTAATCATAAGCACCCCATTGATTGGCCGTTTTATTGAAAATGATCGTCCACTCTTTACCGTTATCGATCGTGAAAAGGGCATATTTACCTGCAGGAAGGTCGCGGCCCTGCACCCGTACAGCCTTGCTCACCTCAAAAGTGGTGGCTTCATTGGCACCGGTGCGCCATACCTGTCCGGCCTTGGGTTCAAGGTCCGTTCCTATTGTGCGGCCTTTTACTGAAGGCTGGCTGTAATTGATGGTGATGGTTGCCCCGCTTTTTATTGTTTCGCTTACAGATGCTGGCGGGCTTGCACGTTTTGCCGGATCATCCTGTGCGTTTACAAAAAGTATACTGGTGAGTGCTACGGTCAGCAATAGTAGTGATTTCATAAAAATATTTTTTGATAAGAGTTGATACTAAAACTACGAATTCCGCCCCAGACGTATCTAATTTTTTGATGACCGGCTGCTGGCAATGGTCCGGATATTTCCCAACCCTTTTTCCATGGCAGGTCCATAGGTACGTTCAAACATAATGCTTCCCAATTTTTCCCAGGGATACCAGCGCAGGCGGATATCCATGTACCATTGGAGCGTAGTTGAGTCGGAACCTGTGTGGGTAATGCAGCGCCAGCCATTGTGAACCGGCAATTTTCCCGGCCGGGTCATAGCCGCTATCCGTTCATCGACCTGACGTTTGATCCACTCCACTTTTGTTCCGTTCACTTCCATGGAATTTGTAAAGGCTCCATCGGATTTCACTGCGGTGATCGCACCTGTGGTGACCCCTTCAAAAAATGGATTCCAGGAAGGCCAATGCTGCATGGTATCGATTGAGGCCCATATCGCGGCCGGTGTAGCCGCTATATTGGTGGCACGGGAAATCCGCACCCGGCTTGGCAGAAACAGCGATATCCCTGTTGCGATCAGGAAAAGAACCAGTATGCTACCCACAAACAATCTGACAAACCGCACGGCGATGATTTAAAAATGAACTATTCCCAGCGGATGACCCGCGCGAGGATAGCATAGATGATGATGATCCAGATGCCGAGTATACCCAGTTGCAGCCAGCAATCATACAGGTGCAGCCCCTCAAAAGAGATCTTGCGCATGGCATCGTTGAACTGTGTCAGCGGAAGAAAAAAGCAGATGTCCTGCAGCCATTGAGGGAATACGTTGATCGAGAAGAATGTACCCGATAACAGCATCTGCGGAAACCCAAAGAGGTTAATAAGGAGGGGTATCGAAGCATCTGATTTAACGATGCTGCTGAATATCAAACCCACTCCCATCAGCAGGAACAGCATGACGATGGACAGCAATACCATTTCCACGAAGGTCAGCGCTCCATGCTGAAGTGTGAAGTTGAGAAAGAAATGACCAAAGAGTATCAGTACGACTACATTTACCAATTGGAAAAAAAGCCGGCTCATGCCAATGCCGAGGAGGATATTGATCCTTTTCACTGGCGAGGCATAAAAGCGTTTTAATACCAGCTGCTCGCGCAACGTATAAAATGTAAAGGCGATTCCAAATAAGGTGGCGAACAACAGCGAGAAACCGATTTGACCAGGCAGGATAAAATCGATCTGCCGGTATTTTTTCCCTTCGGAAATTACAGGGGGCGGTATCAGCACGAGGTTCTCTTTATCGCGGTCCATAACCGCTTCAAATCGCAGCTTGGTGTAATCCAGTGAAACAAGGAAGGCGGGCAGTGTGTTTCCACTGGCAGAGGTGGAGCGCACGCGCACCATGTATCGTTCCATCCCTGTACTATCCATTTGTTTACCCACATGTATGACGGCGGTAAGCTGACCTTTCTCCAGGTCCTCTTCCATTTTCTGCGGGCTCTTATAATGGGTAAGAATGATCTGCTGATTGGCCTTAAGTGCTGTATAAAAACCCTGGGTGGTGTCGGAACCCTGTTCCAGCGCCACTTTGAAGGTCGGCCCACCGCCATTGCCAAAGGCGCCAAAAATGAGAATGAAGATGATGGGAAAAAGCAAACTGAACACCACCGATGTCGGTTGCGAAAAAATTGCCTTGAAACTGGCTCTTGTTATTGCCCAAAGGGCTTTCCACTGACTGTATGGTTTCGGCATCCAGGAAAAAATTGGAGGCAAACGTAGGGAAAAAATATGGGAACAGCGTGCAGTTCACTTTTGGCTTCGGCTTTCTCCACACTCCACACTCCGCACCCTGCCTGCCGGCAGGCAGGTCCGCACTTTGCATCTACCTTACAAAGTACGTAAACGGCAACCTGGCCTGCATGGTTCCGCTCATTTCCTTCACCGATTTGATCTCCTGGTAGATCCTGAAATTATCATCGCCGATCTCCTGCCTGATCTTGTCGGTATAGTTCATAGGATCCTTCTTATTCAGGATTGCTTCAAGGAAATTTTCCGTTTCGGGGTATTCGCTCACGTGCCAGGTGTCCAGCTTTGCCATTTTAGCCGCGGAACGCACTGCCTCGTCAAGCCCGCCCAGGCGATCGACAAGCCCGATTTCAAGGGCTCTCGCTCCGGTCCATACCCTTCCCTGCGCGATGCTGTCGACAAATGCCGTATCCAATTTACGCCCCTCGCCTACCCGTTGTTTGAATTGCCGGTAGATCTCCTCCACGTTTGCCTGCAGGAACTGCTGCTCGCGTTCATTCAGCGGGCGATAGATAGCGCCGGCATCAGCATAGGGTCCTGTCTTTACGCCGTCAAAGGTTACACCCAGCTTATTTTTGAAAAATGACTGCATGTTGGGAATGATGCCGAATACACCGATGGAACCCGTGATGGTTCCGGGTTGTGCAAAAATGCTGTCAGCCGCGCAGGCAATATAATAACCACCCGATGCCGCCACATCACTGAAGCTTACGATCACGGGTTTATCCTGCTTTGCCAGGTACATCTCGCGCCAGATGTTTTCACTGGCGAGTGAACTGCCGCCTCCTGAATTAATACGCAGCACGATAGCCTTCACTGATTTATCCAGCCTGGCCTTGCGGATCAGGTTGCGGTATTTTTCAGCGCCGATGGATGTTTGATCTCCCTGGCCGTCTACAATATTTCCTTCAGCATAAATAAGCGCGATCTTACCACCCTTGGTGGAAGTGATCGTTCTTGCTTTGCTGTAGCTTGCCATGGTGACAAACGATATCCGGTCATATTTCCCCAGCTTCAATCTTGATTTGATCTCATCCCTTACCTGGTCATCATATTTTACATCATCTATCAATTTATTGGCAACAGCATCCGCAGCAGTCTGCACGGTGCCTTCCTGCGCCAGTTTGCGCAGCGTTGCGGTATCGATGTTGCGGCTCTGGCCGGTCCGTAGCAATAGCGTATTGTAGAGATCGTTCAGCCACACGGAGGTTTGCAATTGGTTTTCGGGTGTCATGCGGTCGGCACGAAAAGGTTCTGTAGCACTCTTGAATTTCCCGGCGTAAAATATCTGGGGCTGGATCTCGAGTTTGTCCAGCGCACCTTTCAGGAACACGTATTCAACGTTGTATCCTGTCCAGTCAAAATAACCCTGCGGGTTGCCATAGATCCGATCGGACACATTCGCCACGGCATAGGCCTGTTGGCTGATCATATCACCATGAGCGATCACAAATTTACCCGTGCGTTTGAAGGCGGCAATAGCTGTGCGGATCTCCTCGCTTGCGGCAAAGCCGTTCCCGTTACCATTTGCTTTCAGGTAAAGACCGGAAATGTCTTTATCGGCGGCGGCCTCATTCAACAAACGGATCACATCATAGAGACCCGGGACATCATCTCCCGTGATAACGGCCAGCGGGCTTTCCTGCATCTGCTCGGAAAAATGCTGGGAAAGATCCAGAACGAGCACTGAACCATTGCGCACCACCGGGCGGTCGCTGGATCCTATCCTGCCGATCACTGCTATAAAAAAGAAAAAGACCAGCAGGCTGAAAATAATCAGGGCCAGGAGCGATGCGAAAAATGAACTGAAGAACGACCGCATAGATAATGTTCTTGGTGAAGGTCAAAAATAAAGATATTTGAAGGCCCGGGGGACAGCAGATTATGAATAACGCGTATTTACTGACAGGCGGCAATCTGGGCGACAGGATGGAGAACCTGCGCCAGGCGCGCGAACTGATCGGGCAACGATGCGGATCCATCCGGAAAGCCTCGGCCCATTATGAAACCGCTGCCTGGGGCGAAGAGGACCAGCCGGCCTTTCTCAACCAGGCACTATGGATAGCAACAAATCTCCCGCCAGTTGACCTGATGAAGGAATTACTGGCCATCGAACAGGACATTGGAAGAAAACGGGATAAAAAATACGGGCCCCGCCTGATCGACCTGGATATGCTGCTTTATGAAGATGAAGTGATCGACTCAGCCGACCTGATGCTACCCCATCCGCAATTGCCCAATCGCCGGTTTGCGTTGACGCCTTTGGCTGAGATCGCTCCGCGGCTGGTACATCCGCTGACAGGGACAACAATAGCAGCAATGCTGAAGCTGTGTAAAGACAAATTGCCTGTGAAAAAGCTTGATTAAGGATGCATTCCAATGCGACAGAAGGTGGCGAAAGGCAACAGCGGTTCTGACTTATCCACATCAGTTACAGGTGTGTTTCGCAAAAGGTCAAATAATTAAATTTGCCGCGTTTGAAAGCGGTGAATGGGCGGTTTGCCTGTATACCCATCTTTAAGTTATGCAGCATACATTCATCACGATCGAGGGAAATATTGGCGCGGGTAAAACAACGCTTGCTCATCTTTTAAGCAAGCATTACAATGCGAGGCTTATACTTGAAGAATTTGCCGACAATCCATTCCTCCCAAAATTTTATGAAAACCCGGCGCAGTTTGCTTTCCCGCTGGAGCTGTTCTTTATGGCTGAACGATTCAAGCAATTGAAGGAGCTGCTTCAGCAACGCGACATGTTCCAGACACTGACCATCTCTGATTACTTATTTACAAAATGCCTGTTGTTTGCCAAGGTCAATTTACCGGATGACGAGTTTCGGTTATATCAAAGTTTGTTTGACATCATTCACCAGCAATTGATTCAGCCTGACCTGTTGATCTATTTGCATGCGCCGGTAAAGCGCCTACAGGCGAACATCAAAAAAAGAAACCGCTCTTACGAACAAAAGATACCGGACGAATACCTGTTCAATATACAGGAAACGTATACGCATTATATCCGGCAGCACAATGTAAAGACGTTGTTTGTGGATGCGTCCAACGCTGATTTCTTAGGCAATGAAAAACACCTGAAGGTGATAGTGGATGCACTGGAGAAGGACTACGGCGAAGGGCAGCATTACCTGACGCTTCCGTGAGGCTGAGGTTGAGGCTGAGATTGAGGTTGAGGTTGAGGGAAAGAAAGAATGAAAAATAAAAATTGCATAAACTTTGACTTTTGAGTTTTTACTTTTTCATTTTTAATTTTATTTACATCAGTATTCAAACTTCCGCAATTTCGGCGCGGTGAACCATGCCACGAGCACCACGGCAATCGTCATGCAGCCACCGAACACCACAGACCTGACCACACCAAATATTCTTGATGCGATGCCGCTCTCAAACTGACCGAGCTCGTTGCTTGAGTTGACGAACATCGAGCTGACGCTGCTAACGCGGCCCCTCATGTGATCAGGTGTCTTGAGTTGCATTACAGTTCCGCGAACCACCACACTGACACCATCCAGCATGCCCGCTATCAGGAGAGCGATGAAAGAAAGGAAAAACCATTTTGACAGGGCGAATACGATCACGCATATGCCGAAGCCACCCACAGCGAATAAGAGTATCCTTCCCTGTGCACGTTTCAGGGGCATGATGGTGAGCATGACAACGATCAATATGGCGCCGATGTCTGCTGCAGCATTCAACCATCCATAGCCGATAGGGCCTATGTGCAATATATCGCTGGCATAGACAGGCACCATGGCAACGGCTCCGCCAAACAATACCGCGAACATATCAAGTGCTAGGGCTGCAAGTAATTCTTTTGTTTTGAATACAAAGGTTAACCCCTCCATCATGCTTGCCCATGTTTTTTTCTCGCCGGTGATCGCGGCAGGCGGTTTCTTTTTCAACCGCATCAGCACAATGAAAGCGGTTACCAGCAAGGCACAAACGATAATCATGGTGCCGCCATATCCAAAAAAAGCGACACAGAATCCACCCAGGGCATGACCGGTAACGGATGCGGACAACCAACTCCCCTGGCTCCAGGTAGTGGCATTTTGCAGGTATTGCCGGGGCGCAATATTTCCCACCAGGGCAGAGAATACCGGCCCGCTGAACGAACGGATGATACCCGTGCAAAAAATCAACGCGTAAATGCAATAGGCAATGCCGGAATTGCTCATCGACCGGGCGATGAGGGAGGTCGTCAGGGCAAATAAGGCCAGGGCAATGCAGGTATAGAAAAAGATAGCCTTCAGCAGCAATCGTCGCTTTTCACTTACATCGATGATGTGACCGGAATATAAGGCAAAGACGAAGGCCGGCACAAACTCGGAAAGCCCAACGATGCCAATTGAAAGCGGGTCTTTGGTCAACTGGTATATCCACCATCCCACGAGTGTACTCATCATTCGGAGACCCATGATAAAACAGAAACGGCCTGTGATGAGGTATCGAAATTCCGGAATACGGATGGCGGCAAAAGGATCCTTGGTGATCTGCTGCGTGGAATCGTTCATATAAAAGGTCGCTAAGCTGCCGGGTTATTTGATTTTTTCCAGCAATCCTTCGAGCACAAAATAAGTTATCGGGCAGAATGTCGAATTTTTTATTGTCAATGGCTGGCGTTTTATGATCACGTCTTCATCGGTATAGGGGAAGCGCTGGCAGTCGGATGGCCGGTGCTCGTAGATCGAGCAGTAATTGTCGGCACCAAGGAAAGGGCAGGGCAATGCTTTTGCTACAAAATCTCCTTCCTCATCCACTTTGAGATAGGTTTCGATGAAATCGCTTTCTTTCATGCGAAGGTGCTTACTGATGCGCTTTACATCCGGGGTTTTGAAGCGGGGAGAATAATTTTTGCAACAGTTGGCGCATTGCAGGCAATCGATGGCTTCAAAAGCGGCTTCATGCAGGGCAGGGAGTTCTTTCAGGACTCTGTTCTTATCGGCACGCTGGAGAAATTGCCGGTAAATTTTCTGCCGCTCCCCGGATTTCTTCTGCCAGTTTTTCAAGACCTCTTTTGCCATGGTGCAAAGAACGCGAAAAAACATTTGCAGCCTCGTAGGTTTCACGCAAATCGGCACTCAGTCGCCGCTGGCGGAAAAAATGAAAAATTAAAAATGAAAAATTAAAAAAGTGGATTCGCTCTCGTTCTCTTTCTCGCATCCAGCC
>JAEZAM010000131.1 GCA_023430465.1 Bacteroidota bacterium
CCTCACTTCCCCATCCACTTTTTGAAATCGGTCACCTTTTCGCGGCTGACGATGGATTCTTTGTCCACGGGAGGCTTGAGTTGCAGCATAAGCCGGTTTCCGAAGTAGTCATGAATCTGGTCTACACTATCCACGGAGATATAAAATGAGCGGCTGATCCGGAAATACTGCTGCGGATCAAGCATATCTTCCAGCTCATCCATGGTGTAGTCGACTACAAATTTTTTATTGTCGTTTGTTTTGAAAAAATTCAGGCGGCCATCGCTGAAGAAATAAGCAATGTCATCAGTATCGACAGACACCAGCTTTTGAGCATGACGCACGAGGAAACGTTTGCGGTACTCTTTCGGCTGAAGTTTCTGCTGCAATTCCTTCACCAGGCTGTCGATGCTGACCTCCGCCGGTTTTGCCTCGTTTGTCTTATACATGTCCTTGAGCTGTCCCAGCTTCTGTAAGGCGAGCTCAAGATCTTCCTTCTGTATCGGCTTTAGCAGATAATCCACGCTGTTTACCTTGAAGGCCTTCAAAGCATATTCATCATAGGAGGTGGTGAAGATGACGGGGCTTTTGACAGCAACGCGGTTGAATATTTCAAAACTTTGCCCGTCGGACAACTCTATGTCCATCAGGATGACATCCGGGGAGGGATTTTCCTCTATCCAATTGATGGTTGATACAATGCTGTCGGTAACACCAACAACTTCCGCCTCCGGGTCAACCGCGGCCAGCGTTTTCCTGATTTTTTTTACGGCGAGTTCCTCGTCCTCTACAATTAATACTTTCATGGTGCTACTAATTTAGGTGATTGATGGTTTGGTAAGCTTGTTTGCATGTAATCCTGTCCACTTTTTTTCCATACCGTTGTCCCATATCAGTGGAAGGACCACGGTAAAGTTCTTCGAATCCTCCATCACCTGGAATCCCGGTTGATTCAAAAGCTCAAATTTCGCCTTGATGTTATCGAGCCCGATCCGGTTCGAAGGGCCCTTGATGGTCCGGCGCTGGAGGTTATTGTTTATCACGAGCCGATTCCCTGCTGTTGTGAAAATATCGATGGACAATGGTTTATTCTTTGACAGGACATTGTGTTTAACGGCGTTTTCTATCAAAAGCTGCAGGCTAAGACTCGGTACGAGGTAATGGTCATAGCGCCTGTCGGTTTCCACCTGGAACAAGACCGCATCTCCGTGCCGGGTCTTCAGCAACCTGAAGTACGACTCGATGAACTTCAACTCGTTCTTCAGGGTCGACAAGCCCGTCTCGTTGTTACGAAGCAGATACCGGTAAACCTTGCTCAATTCATCGAGGAAGGTCTCCGCTCTCGCAGGATCCTCGGCGATCAATGAGGAAAGTGTATTGAAACAGTTGAAAAGGAAGTGAGGATTCACCTGGCTTTTCAATACCTCGAATTCCTGCTGGAGCGACATCTGCCGAAGAATCTCTTTTTCGGCAAGACTCTCCCGTTGCTTATCCATGATATACATCGCTTCCCACAACGTGAGAAAAATAAGGTTGACGGAAAAGCCAACAAGAATTCCTTTTTTCAAATCATCCAGCTCCAGCCGATAACCCAGGATGGCCAGCCAGTCATACGCCACAAAGATCAGCAATATCGTCGGTGTCATCACCAGGAACACAACACTACTCTTCACTATGATCCGCCGGGTGCTCTGGCTTACTTCCGGGTATTTACTTTTCACATAATGATCCCACAGTACATGCATGTACCAGGTAACCAGCCCAACGATCCAGATCAGTGGAAAAGAGATCGTCCACACGCGGATGTCGGAGAATATCTGTGCCCCATACAGAATGTGATTGATCCCAAGTGAGATCAAGGGCATGGATGTCAGAAACGAATACCACTGCATCTTCGATGCACGCACAAAAAACTTACTCATACTGTTTCCTCCACATCTTTCACGATCAGCGGGATCGTAATCCGCCGCTCTCCTTTTGTTTCTTCGATCAGCACCGCCGGTCTGTTCATGAGCTGGTATTTTTTCACCAGGTTATCCAGACCAGCCTCATAATCCGGGATATCTGAGCCGAGTTTTTGCTGGATATTGTTTGTAATGATCAGCTCCCCCTCCTTCCCCGAACTGATCCTGATGACCAAGGGGCTGGTGCGGGAGGCCATATTTTGAAAAAGTGCATTCTCTATGATCACCTGCAGGCTCAGCGGCGGCAGCTTTTTTTCCCGGTCCTCTTCCCGGATTTCGATCCGAAGGTCGATCGCCTCATTGTAGCGGGCCTTGAGTAAAGAAAAATAAGATTGCAAAAATTGCAGCTCCGTGGACAGTGCAACGAGTTGCTCCTCCTCATTCCTCAGCATATAGCGATACACTTTACTCATCTGGTCCAGGAAGCGTTCTGCTTTCTCCGTGTCTTCCTGGATCAATCCTGAGAGAGAGTTGAGGCTGTTGAAAAGCACGTGCGGATTGATCTGGCTTTTCAAACCTATCAACTGGCTTTGCTTATACGCCATCTTGAGTTGTTCGGTCTCCTTCATGTTATGCTTCCAGCGTTCGAAGTTGGAGACCGCCTCACTGAGAAAGGTGATGAAAATGTTGAGTATACCGGTGGTAACGAATGCCCAGGTAAACTTGTTTTCATAATTGCCTTCCAGCATTCCCAAAGCTGCAAAAATCGAGAACAGGGCCACCAACAGCAACGCGGACATAAGCAGGAAAAGAGAAATAAGAATCATAGCCCGGCGGAGAAACATACTGTCTCCGGGAAACCGGTCACGGACCACCACAGCGGCGTTGCCATATGAGAGAAAGCTAAAAGCAAGCACAAGGAAGGTAATGAACGTTGCCAGCAAAAAAAATCCCGGACCCGCAAAATAATCGGATCCGAAAATGATACTGTTCAGGATCAGGGTGAAGGGGCTTATCGTCCAGAGCAGGATCGCCAGGTCTTTGTTTGTATAGTGTGGTAGTCTGAGCATTGCGGATGCAGCAAAATACCAACTAAAAAAGGGATTTTGGAGAGCCTGACTACTGATTGGTAGTTTCCTGTCATGAATTGTATAATCAACTGTTTGAACTGGGGGCTAAAAAACGGTCATTTTGCACGGGGGGTTCCCCCTATTTCCACCCGGGGCTGCTGGTAATCACCCGCTTACAGTTCGGGTTCAATTCTAGCCGTTTCATGCGTCCGAAACAACATATCATGATGTAAGGACTGTTCAGTTGCCATTTCAATTGTCAAATTTGCGGAACCTTAACCGTTAAACTTATTTTATGACCAAGCGCACAACAAAACTGGCAGCATTGCTTGCCACCGTCACCATCCTGCTGACGATGGCCTTTTCATTTTCCTCTTATACTTCCCGTCATGCAGCCGATGATATGTGGCAGTTACTGGGACTCAGCAAACAGCAGGGCAATGAGCAGATTAAATCCAGCTTCATCAACGGATATCTTCACTACTACGGAGCAAAGAATATTCGCAAGATCGCGGTGAATGACCGCGCCGCAATTGCGAAAGACCTGCTTGCTTACACGAAGCAATTCATAAACAGTGATGAGTTCAAAAAACAATATGAAACATTTCGCGCACAGGCGAAGCCCGAAGAATTAGAGTTGAAGCCGATTCGCACAAAAGAACAAGTGCAGAAGGAAGAGATTGCAAAGACTGAAAAGTCGCTGAAGGATATGGAAAAATCCATGAAGGAACTCGGTCCACAGATGGCAAAGGACCTTCAGCCGCTGGCTGATATGCTGAAAAAAAATCTGAAAGATTATCAAAACCCCAACCACGAATATTTTGCGATGATGGTGGAGGGCGACAAGTATGATCGCGAAAGCCAGATCAGGTCACATAAAGAGCGTATGGAAAAATGGGAAAAGAACTATCCCGCCAGCGTTAAGGTCTTTGTAGCTGATAAGCTGAACAAGATGATCGCCGCCACGAACGGCATTGACTATGATGCAAAGCTGGTGGAAAAATATGGCAAGAAGCGGTTCGTAAATGCAGCCTACGAGGGCAAAGGCACCGAGTGGAAGCAGGGCTTCCGTGCTGGCAAAGACGTGACCGAACCCGCCCGCGCTTTTGCAAAGCAATGGCTGGCGGAGTTGAAGTGATGCATCGGTATGCGGGCCTGCCTGCCGGAGCGAAGCGGAGGTAGATTGCGGGGATGCAGGATGGCTGGATGCTGGATACTGGATTGATTTTACCGCAGCGGTGACTGATAACTGCTTGCGCGGGGCGGGTCGAAGTGTCGAATGCAACGAGCATCCTGATTTTTCGGGCCCTTCGATACGTGCATTCGCTTCGCTCATGCACTACTCAGGGACCGGGGCGTACTGTTCAATTAAAAATTAAAAAAGCGCTCTCGTTCTCTTTCTCGCTCTCAGGGAGCAAGACAACGGATCTGGCATCCCGAATCTCGCATCCAGCATCCAGCATCCAACCATCCAGCATCCACCTTTCCAGCATCCCGCAGCACGAAAAAAAGCCACCTCATTGCTGAGATGGCCGTGGGAGTGGCGGTTCAAGTATGGTTATTGCCGGATGAATTTTGACGACCTTGATCTGCCACCTGGAAAATTTATCGTTAGCGCATAAGTACCTCGACGGAGATCCGGCAGGTTCAGCCTGACCTGGTTGTCACCTTCAACAAGCGTTATGCGTCTTGCATGAACGGTATTGCCGGATGCATCTACCACGCGGAGTTCAGCATTTGTCTGGAGGTCTGCATTTACATACACTGACATTTCAGATCCAGTTACGGGGTTCGGGGCAAGGCGGAGATATTCCGGCTGTTGCAACGGCCCCCGTTCTGTTTCCAGTTCCTCCCCTTCCCGGTGATGATGCCCGTTTCTCTTTACGCACGAAGCCAGATCACCACGAAGATTGTCACCGAGCAGAGGAAGATCAGTCTGGTCGATCAGGGTGATCCTGCCATTATTTGGATTCCCCCGATAATATTTGCCATCGATGGTAAGAATGTACAACTTACCGTTTGTAGCTGAGTGAATTCCGGACATATCCTGGGTCAGTGGATTTGGCTGGTTAGGGGTAATACACTCCAGTACAGGATTCATCCGGCGTGGATTGATGGATACCAGCTTGCCTCTCGCCGGGGAAGCACCGGTTTGCAGATAACTATACAGCCGGTTGTCCTGCGGATTATAAGCCAGGTCCTGGAAGGCGCCATCAGCATTGTTGAGAAATGCCAGCAACAACTCATCTATGCAACTGCCGAGGTAGACTCGTTTATATTCTACCGCGATCTCTTCGCCGGGTTCGAGTTGCGAAACACGACTGATGATGCCGATGTACAGTCTGGGCAGTTCCGTAATGTTGTTCGTATCAGCTTCAATCGCCATGAAATAATAATTGTCGTGCGCATCGATGGTTCCCGCAGCCGTGTTGATGATGCCGATCCTGTTTCCATTACCCGGAGGCGGGTTGAGGATGCCGATATCGACATGACCTCCCATCCGGTCAACACGTGTAAAGGTTGGGCCATATATATCTGTCACCTCGTGCAGTCCATACAGGAAGCCATCACGGGTGTTCAGTCCAAAGCCATTAATCTGGAGATTTAACGGAGCACCAACTGCTGTGGTGGCGCCCGTCTCAGGCTCGATAAGATAGATCTGGTGTGGTCCGCCAGTACTGTTGATCCCCGGACGTGTGACGGCAACCGCTGCGCCGGGACAATCATCAAACGGCACAAGCGATCTTGCACCGAGGCAGGACGCCATGTCACCGCGGAGGTTGCCACTGATCAAAGGCAGCACCGATTGCGCAACGGAGGTGATGGATCCATTATGAATATCACCAAGGTAGAGATTGCCATCCGTGGTCAGGATCATCAGCGTAGAATCAGGGGTAAAGAAAAGTCCGGATAATTCTGCCGTTCCGGGATTGGGCTGTGGAGTTTCCATGCATTCAAAAACCGGATCACCAACCAGGTTGAAATGCGCCAGCTTGCCCGGCGTTCCGCCAGGTCCCGGCAGATAGGTATAGATGTGTTTATCAGAAGGATTGAAAGCGATGTCCTGCATCACCCCATTCAGCGGATCCTGGAAGGATGCAAGAAATTCTTCCATGCAGGTGCCGGGTTCAACTTCGCGGTACTGAACATCCAGGCTGCCGTTTCCCTCATCGAGCTGGGAAAGATTTCTCACCTTCCCAACATACAGGCGCGGAGCCAGCAGGATGTTTTGCAGGTCTATCACCACAGCAGTGAAATAATAATTGTCGGCATCATCGGTGGTACCGGCAGCGGTATTGATGATGGCAAGTTTGTCCGGGCCAACGTTGGGCCGTTTCAGCCGGCCAACGTTGCGGTAGGCACCGTTACTGCCAACCCGCGCCAGGTAGGGGTTTGCAACATTGTACGACTGATGCATGCCATAGAGGTAACCATCGGCGGCATTCAATCCAAAACCATTGATCTGTAAATTGATCGGCGCGCCGGTAGCGGTTACAGCACCAGTGGTATCATCGATCAGGTAAATTTGGAAAGGAGCAGGACTTGCATTGAAACCCGGCCTCGTAATGGCAACAGACACGCCGGGGCATCCTTCAAAAGGCTGAAGCGACTGGGAAAGCAGTGCATGAGAAAACAGGGACAGGAAAAAAATTCCTGCGACACGGAGTAAATTTTTTTTCATAACCAGGCATTGATGTAGATGATAGAATGAATAATGATCAGGACGGACAAGGATCTTAAACGCGGTGGTTATGCGAACAGGCGCAGCGGAGCCCGGCTGCAGGAAGGGTGGCTGGGAAAGAGAAAAGGCAACAAAAATCCTGCTAGAGTGATCGCCAGATGGCAGTTTCACCGATACCAGGAAAAAATCGAGTAAATGTGCGTAAGGTAATAGAGAAAAAAATTATCTGATTTGATATGCAGGATTAACATATTAATCGTAATATTGCGATTGTATGGGACTTACCAAGACGGAAATATTCACAGATCGGCAGAACAGGCTGGCGCTGATGTTCAAGGCACTGGCCCACCCCGCCCGCATCGCCATTATCCAGTACCTCCTGAAGGCCAGGGGATGCATCTGTGGCGACATAGTGAACGAGCTGGGGCTTGCGCAGGCAACGATCAGTCAGCACCTTAAAGAATTAAAAGCAGCCGGGTTGATCCGTGGCACCATCGATGGCACCAGCGTCTGTTATTGTATCGACCCGAAAACCTGGAATCAATACAAAACCACACTCGAGACGTTCTTCGTCCCTTATGAAGATAGCGGCGACTGCTGCTGATTTTTTTTAACCTTATTCATCGCAATATTACAATTAAACAAAAACATGCATTATGGCAACAAATGATCAACTGAAAGAACTCGTACGCCAGAAGTACAGTTCAATAGCTTTACAGGACAAAACGGTCAACCAGTCATCCTGCTGCGGAGCCGGGGCGTGCAGCACTGATGTGGTTAATATCATGACCGATGACTACAGCGGTATTGAAGGATACAATCCGGATGCTGATCTCGGTTTGGGTTGCGGACTGCCGACCACCTTCGCCGGAATCAAAGAAGGCGATACTGTGATCGATCTCGGCTCGGGTGCCGGTAACGATTGCTTCATTGCACGGAACGAAGCCGGCGAATCCGGAACGGTCATAGGCATCGACTTTACAGAGGCGATGATAGAAAAAGCCCGGGAAAACGCAACTAAACTTGGTTACAGCAATGTTACATTTCGGCTCGGCGACATCGAACATCTTCCCGTGCCTGATAACGTGGCGGATGTGATCGTGAGTAACTGCGTGTTGAACCTCGTACCCAATAAGCCCGCAGTTTTTGCAGAAATGTTCCGCGCTTTGAAGCCCGGCGGGCATTTCAGCATCTCCGACGTGGTGCTCATCGGCAATCTCCCAGACGCATTGAAACAGGATGCGGAAATGTATGCCGGCTGCGTGGCAGGTGCCATCACGAAGGACGAATACCTCCGGGGCATTGCTGAGTCAGGTTTTACTGATGTTACCGTTCAACGGGAGAAAAAGATCGTTATTCCCGATGATATCCTGCAAAAATATGCTGCTGATCCTTCCATGAAGGACTTTGGAAGTAACGACCACGGGATTGTCAGCATTACGGTCTATGGTGTAAAGCCTAAAGCCGCGGCAGCATGTTGCGCTCCGGGATGCTGTGATTAATGTCGCTCAATCGCCGAATGCACCTGCCCTTTTCAAAGACTCTACAGCATTTACCAGGTAAACAGGAGGGGCATTCCAGTTGATGGCTATCTCATTGGAAGCATAGGAACAGAAATGGTCGGTGAAGGCCGTTTCTGTTTCCTTAAATGGATAGATACATTTATCCTGCATGCCTCTGTTGGTCCGCCCACCAACAAACCCAGGATTTTTCGCATAATCAAATATAGTCTTCAAAGACTATCGCGCTGAGAATGGAAGTCCCGCGACAATTTTTAAAAAAGAGTTTGCTAAATCGTTTTAATTGTTAAATTTGATTTAACAACATTGTCTGCTTCCTATTAACGATCATTCTTGCTATGAAAAAATTGACTGCCCTCGGTTGCGTGTTTCTTATCTGTTTTTGTGTTACCGCACAAGTGAAACGTGCGCCTTCTTACCCGCTCATTACGCACGATACGTATTTCAGCATCTGGTCGAATTCAGATCAATTGAATCAGTCCGTAACCAAACACTGGACGGGCGCAGATCATTCCCTTACCGGGTATGTAGTGATTGGCGATACGGCCTGGCGCTTTCTGGGTGAAATGTCAAAGCGATATAAATCCATTCTTCCCGCTGCTGACGAACAGGATTACCAGTCGAGATATACGGAGTCCAAACCCGCAGGCGACTGGATGAAGCAGGGGTTCAATGATGCCGCGTGGCACCAGGCTGCTGCCCCCTTTGGCAATGAGGGTCCGTTTAAAACAAAATGGTCGACCAATGATATCTGGACCCGTCGTACATTCAAGACGCCGGGCAAATCGGAAAGACCGCTCTATCTTAAACTTCGTCATGATGACAATATTGAAGTATACCTGAATGGTATGCTTATCTATGAAACCAAAGGATGGACGCACAAATATCTTTACATCCCCATTTCTAAAACTGTATCCCTGGCGGGTGCCGGAGCAGAGAATGTACTGGCGATCCATACAGCCAACACGGCGGGCGGACAGTTCATCGATGCCGGCATCGTGGAAGAGTTCCAGGAAACTACAGACCGGCTGGTCGTTCCCGCCACGCAGACCAGCGTTAATGTAACTGCAACGCAAACACATTATGAGTTCACCTGTGGTAACACGGGTTTGAAGCTGACTTTCACATCTCCCCTACTGATGAACGATCTTGACCTTTTTGCAAGACCTGTTTCTTATGTTACGGCGGAGCTCCGTTCGCTTGATGGAAAGCAACGTAATGCCAGGGTTTATTTCTCTGCATCTTCTGATCTTGCTGTGAATGAAAGGGGCCAGGAAGTGACAGCATCGCAGGTTACTGCAAATGGCTTGAAGGCACTTCGGGTCGGAACTGTGGAGCAGCCTGTTTTGCAGAAAAAAGGCGATGATCTCCGCATCGACTGGGGATGGCTTTATGTTGCAATACCTCAATCATCCAACGCTGTTCAATATATTAACAGCGGATCGCAGGACATGTGGAGTGCAACGGGCAAAGCTGCTTCTGCGAAGGGACGTGGCCTGCAGCTTACCACAGTGCTTAATTTCCCGAAAGTCTCGTCCCGTCCCGTCTCCAGCTACATCATGTTGGGATACGATGACGTTTATGCGGTTCAGTATTTTGGACAAAATCTTAAATCATGGTGGAAGCTGAAACCCGGTGCATCCATCGAAAAAGAGCTGTCCGCAGCCGCGCGGGGATATACGTCAATCATGGCCCGCAGCAATGCGTTTGATAAAAAACTTTATTCAGATGCAATGGCAAGCGGAGGAAAAGAATACGCAGATCTTTGTGTACTTGGCTACCGTCAAAGCATCGCTGCACATAAACTAACCCGGTCACCCAAAGGAGAGATATTATTCCTGTCAAAAGAGAATTTCAGTAACGGATCCATCAATACTGTAGATGTCACCTATCCTTCTGCACCACTCTACCTTATCTATAACCCCGACCTGCTGAAGGGAATGTTGAATGGCATTTTTGAATACAGTGAGAGCGGAAGATGGACAAAGCCCTATGCTGCCCATGATATCGGCACTTACCCGATCGGCAATGGACAGACCTATGGCGAGGACATGCCGGTAGAGGAATCAGGCAACATGATCATCCTGGCGGGAGCGATCACAAAGGCGGAGAACAACGCACAGTATGCAAAAAAGCACTGGGCTACCATGACAACCTGGGTCAACTACCTCGTTCGGGAAGGGTTTGACCCGGCCAACCAGTTGTGCACCGACGATTTCGCCGGCCACCTTGCCCGCAATGCCAACCTCTCGGTCAAAGCGATCGTAGCCATCGGCACGTATGGTATGATGGCACAGAAACTCAATCAGCCGGATACCGCAAAGAAATACCTGGGCATAGCCCGGGACATGGCAAGGCGCTGGATGCAACTTGCCGATGATGGTGATCACTACGCGCTCACCTTTAACGATAAAAATACCTGGAGCCAGAAATACAATCTTGTTTGGGATAAATTGCTTGCCCTGGAAATATTTCCGCAGGAAGTATACAGCAAAGAGCTTGCTTACTACCTGACCAAACAAAATGAATACGGACTGCCGCTCGACAGCCGGAAAGAATACACAAAATCAGACTGGATCATCTGGACCGCCACCCTCTCCGATGACCAGCAGGTGTTTGGACAACTGGTAAAACCGGTACACAAATTTGCCTCGACCACCCGGCAACGTGTACCATTGAGCGACTGGCACGAAACAAAATCCGGTGATAAAGTCGGATTCCAGGCGCGTAGTGTTGTGGGAGGTTATTTCATTCGTTTGCTCGAATCCAGATGGAAGAAATAAGGTGACTTAGCGGGGGTTTCAACCCGGATTTGTGCAATGTTTTTTTGTCTTTTTCTGCTAAATCGATTTATAAAAATCTACAATCAACTCAACAACATGCAAGAACGACTGCTGCCCCTGAACTTGAGAGACCGTGATCAGCGATCACCCGGGCTCTCCGGCCAGCCACAGGCTGGCCCCGCCCTCGCCACGGGTTATGCTCCCGTGATTTCTTCCAGTCCTGAACGGGCTGATGATGTGTCCGACATCCGCAAAATCGTGTCCACTTCCCTCTCGCGGGTACCTGGCCGATTTTTTAAACCAATTACGCTATTGCTATTCTTCCTGTCACTCGCATCCCTTCTCCATGCTCAGGGTCGCGTTGTTACAGGCACGGTAGCGGATGCCAACGGTGCGCCACTGGGTGGAGTGAGCGTCATCATCAAAGGAAGCACCTCTGGTACTACTACCGCTTCTGGGATACGTTCCGTGGACAGTTTCCCTTAAATACAATCCTGTATCCCACCATGCATGGCCGGTATATGCAGGCCCTGCTTGCAGCAAAGGAACAATGCGGCTGGTTACCTTCCTGGTCGTTCCCGGGCGAGGCGGGCAGTATGATCGGCAATCACGCGATCTCACTCCTCACAGATGCGTGGGTGAAGGGCATCAGGACCTTCGACCCGAAAGAAGCATTGGCTGCCTATCACCACGAAGCCACCAACAAAGGGCCGTGGGGACCAGCCAACGGTCGTGATGGCTGGAAAGAATACTACCAGCTTGGCTTTGTACCCTATCCAAACTACCGCGAAGCCACTGCCAAAACACTTGAATACGCTTATGATGATTTCTGCGGATTCGCACTCGCTGATGCTACAGGCAACGATTTTTACCGGCAATTGTTTGAACGGCAAATGTTCAACTACCGCAACGTGTACGATAGTGCGACAAGATTCATGCGCGGCAGACAAGCGAATGGCGAATGGGTACCTGGATTTGACCCCATTGAATGGGGCGGGCCATTCACAGAGGGCAATGCATGGCATTGGCAATGGTCTGTATTTCATGATATCAAAGGCCTCGTCAAACTGATGGGAGGTGACGCCAACTTTATTGCCAAACTGGACTCTGTATTCTCCGAACCAAATACCTTCAAGGTGGGTACATATGGTGGACCTATACATGAAATGACGGAAATGGTGATGGCGAACATGGGTCAGTATGCACACGGCAACCAACCCATTCAGCACATGATCTATCTCTACAACTACGGTGGACAGCCGTGGAAAGCGCAATACCACGCCAGGAATGTGATGGCAAAATTGTATAACTCCACGGAAGATGGCTACCCGGGCGATGAAGACCAGGGTCAAACCTCATCGTGGTATGTACTGAGTGCAATGGGATTTTACAGCGTGTGCCCGGGCACTGATCAATATGTGATCGGAAGTCCAAAATTTCCAAAAGCCACTATTACGCTGGAAGATGGCAGTAAATTCGTCATCCGCGCAGAAGGAAATGACAGTACCAATGTCTACATCCAGTCTGCCAGCATGAATGGACAACCTTATACAAAAACATATATCCGGCACAGTGATATAAAAAAAGACGGAGTATTGCAGTTCAGAATGTCCTCAACTCCGTCCAAAAACTGGGGAACCGGTGCAGACGACCGGCCATATTCTGTATCTGACAACCCGAAATATATAAAGTGATGAAAAGAAGAACATTTGTACAGACCACTGGCTTGCTTGGCGCAGGCATGTTGCTTAACCGGTTTTCATTTGCGCAGCAAAAACCCGGCTTCCCTGTTGTGCGCGTGGCCGCTGACAAACGCCATTTCTCCAGCAAGGTGATAGAAGAAGCTATCGCAACCTTTGGCAAAAATGTAAAGAACCAAGAAATAGCATGGCTATTTGGTAATTGTTTCCCTAACACACTTGATACCACGGTGACCCATACCACCATCGACGGGCAACCCGATACCTATGTGATCACTGGTGATATCGATGCAATGTGGATGAGAGACAGTACGGCACAGGTCTGGCCTTACCTGGCTTTTGTGAACAAGGATGAGTCATTGAAAAAACTGGTGGCTGGCGTCATTAACCGCCAGGCCCGATATATTCTGAAGGATCCCTACGCCAATGCATTCTACAATGATGAAAACAAACAGGGCGAATGGAAGACCGATCATACCGACATGAAACCCGGTGTGCACGAACGGAAATGGGAAATAGACTCGCTCTGCTATCCTATCCGGCTTGCCTGGCATTACTGGAAAACAACCGGTGACCTGTCAGTATTCACGCCAGCCTGGAAAGAAGCTGCCAGCGCCGTACTGAAAGTTTTCCGCGAGCAACAACGCAAGACCTCCGATGGGCCATATAAATTCCAACGTACCACGCCGCATGCCACCGACACATTATCGATGAGTGGGTACGGCAACCCTGTCAACCCTGTAGGCCTGATCTGCTCTTCCTTCCGGCCGAGTGATGATGCAACGGTGTACTCGTTCCTCGTCCCGTCCAACTTTTTTGCAGTAAAAAGCCTCGTACAATGCGCAGAGATCTGCAATAAAATTTACAAGGACAACAAAATGGCCAATGACATGACAGCGCTGGCCAATGAGGTAAAGCAGGCCCTGGCAAAACATGCTGTTGTAAATCATCCTATACACGGTAAGGTCTATGCTTATGAGGTGGATGGATTCGGGAATGCCTACCTGATGGACGACGCAAACATCCCCAGTCTCCTGGCCATGCCTTACCTGGATACCGTTCCGGCCGCTGACCCGGTTTATATCAATACAAGGAAACTGGTATTGTCAAAGACAAATCCATTTTTCTACAGCGGTACAGCCGCATCGGGTATCGGCGGCCCTCACGTGGGCAAGGATATGATCTGGCCCATGGCGATTATCATTCGCGGGATGACCAGCCGCAATGACCGTGAGATCGCGGATTGCATCGAGACCCTACGCAAAACACATGCAGGTACGGGCTTTATGCATGAATCATTTCATAAAGACAACCCGGCGAAATTCACCCGGTCATGGTTTGCCTGGGCAAACACCCTCTTCGGTGAGTTTCTATGGAAAGTATATACAGAAAGACCACATTTGCTAAAATAAGACGAACTCAAACCGCAACACTATTATGAAACACATACTCCTGGCCCTGGCCATCAGCGCTGCATCACTTACGCAGGCACAGATGGTAGATAAGGTTACTGATCCCGTTGAATGGGTTAACCCACTGATGGGCACACTTTCAAAGCCAAGTCTTTCTAACGGAAATACCTACCCTGCGATCGGCGTGCCCTGGGGAATGAACCTCTGGAGCCCCCAGACCGGTAACATGGGCGACGGCTGGATGTATCGCTATGATGCCGATCACATCCGGGGATTTAAGCAAACCCATCAACCCTCTCCGTGGATGAACGATTATGGCCAGTTCTCTATCATGCCCGTGACCGGAAAGGCAAAGTTCACGCAGGAAGAACGGGCAAGCTGGTTCTCGCATAAGGCAGAAGTATCGAAACCATACTACTACAGTGTGTACCTCGCCGATGCAGATGTAACCACGGAACTGACGCCAACGGAACGTGCCGCACAGTTTCGCTTTACCTTCCCGGATTCCGACAGCTCCTTCCTCGTAGTGGATGCATTTGACAAAGGATCATATATCAAGGTCATTCCGGGCGAAAGAAAGATCATAGGCTATTCTACCAAATACAGCCGTGGACCACTGCCAAATTTCAAAAATTACTTTGTCATTTATCTTGATAAGGCGTTTTCCGTAGCCTATACCTGGCGCGGGAAAACAGCCGTTAAAGATTCTCTTGAAATGACCGCTGACCACAGTGGCGCGATCGTAGGATTTCGGACAAAGAAAGGAGAAAAGGTGAATGCCCGGATTGCCACCTCCTTCATCAGCTTCGAACAGGCTGAGTTGAATCTTCGGCGTGAACTGGCTGGTGACAGCTTTGAACAAACATCCGCTAAAGCTAAAAAAGCATGGAACGATAAATTGAGCCGCATCAGTGTGGAAGGTGGTACCATTGACCAGGTCAGGACATTTTATTCCTGTCTTTACCGTACGTTGTTTTTCCCCAACAAACTATACGAGATCGATGCAAGCAACAAGATCGTTCACTGGAGCCCCTACAATGGCAAGATCCTCCCGGGCTACATGTTTGCGGGCACCGGATTCTGGGATACCTTTCGCGCCTTATATCCTTTCCTGAACCTGGCTTACCCTTCTATCAACAAGGAGATGCAGGAGGGACTGATCAATGATTACAAAGAAGGCGGCTGGCTGCCCGAATGGTCAAGTCCCGGCTATGCAAATATCATGATCGGAAATAACTCGGCATCCGTTGTGGCTGATGCCTATGTAAAAGGGTTACGCGGGTACGACATCAACACTCTATACGAAGCCCTGCTGCACGGTGCGAACAATGAAGGACCGATGACCGCCGTCGGCCGGGCAGGTGTTAAGTATTACAATGAACTTGGCTATGTGCCTTATGATGTAAATATCAATGAGAATGCGGCCCGCACCCTGGAGTATGCGTATGACGACTTTACTATTTATCAATTGGGAAAAATGCTGAAGCGCCCTGCTGACGAACTTGCCCTGTACAGGAAGCGAAGTCAGAATTATAAAAACCTGTTTGATCCGTCTACCGGGCTGATGCGTGGCAAGAATAAAGATGGCAGTTTTCAATCACCCTTTAACCCATTCAAATGGGGCGATGCGTTCACCGAGGGGAATAGCTGGCATTACTCCTGGTCCGTGTTCCACGATGTGCAGGGCCTGATCGATCTGTCGGGAGGACGGAAGGCGTTTGTAAACAAACTTGATTCTGTATTTCTGCTGCCACCAATTTTTGATGAAAGCTACTACCGCAGTGTGATACACGAGATCCGCGAAATGCAGATAGCCAACATGGGGCAGTATGCACATGGCAATCAACCTATCCAGCACATGATCTACCTCTATAATTATGCGGGTGAACCATGGAAGACGCAGCATTGGGTGAGGGAAACGATGAACCGTATGTACATGGCCACGCCTGATGGGTATTGCGGTGATGAAGACAATGGACAGACCTCAGCATGGTATGTATTTTCCGCGATGGGCTTCTACCCCGTTACACCGGCAACCGATCAGTATGTGCTTGGAGCACCGTTGTTCAAAAAGGTAACGTTGAAACTGGAAAATGGCAGGAACGTGGTGATATCGGCACCTGCGAATAGCGACAAGAACAGGTATGTAAAATCAGTAACACTGAACGGCAAGCCTGTCAGCGCTACCTGGATCAGCCACTCGGGTCTGCAAAAGGGCGGCACCCTGCAATTCGGCATGGTTCCCAATCCGGACAAGACCAGGGGCATAAAACCCGCCGATGTACCTTATTCGTTAACAAATGATAAAACAGTACAATAAAGAGTTGGCCGAAAGCTTCTGAATTGAAGGGGAAATATCTATTGTTGTACCTGTTAAAAATGTGAGCCGTGTGAAGAAAAAATTGTCAATAAAGGACCTTGCCCGGGAGCTGAATATTTCAGCTACAGCGGTCTCCTTTATCCTCAATGGTAAAGCCCGGGAGAAACGTATCAGTGAAGAACTGGTGAAAAAAGTGGAGCAGTACGTGGAGCAGACCGGGTTTAAACCCAATTCGCTTGCACGCAGTCTGCGTACGGGAAAAACGAATATCATCGGTCTGATGGTAGAGAACATATCCAACCCATTCTTTGCCAACATAGCAAGATTGATCGAGGAACGCGCCTATAAAAGCGGGTACAAGATCATTTACTGCAGCACGGATAACAACAGCATGAAGACCCGGGACCTCATCCAGATGTACCGGGAGAGGCATGTGGATGGTTATATCATCACTCCGCCCGAGGGAATTGAAAATGAGATACGCTCGCTGGTTGACTCGGGTTGCCCGGTAGTGCTGTTTGACCGTCTTTTGCAGGGCGTCGATGCGGATTTTGTCGTTATCAATAACGAACAGAGTACCTACAATGCCACCAGGCATCTTATCAGCGAAGGATACAGGAATATCGCCTTCATTACACTTAGTTCCCTGCAATCGCAGATGCAGGATCGATTGAATGGTTATGAGAAGGCGCTCAGCGAAAGGGACCTGCCATCGCACCTCAAAGAGTTGCCTTATACAGCCGAAAGCGGTGATTATACCCGGCATATCACCGCATTTCTAAAAAGAAAACCTGAATTAGACGCGATTGTGTTTGGCACCAACTATATCGGCGTGAGCGGACTGAAAGCCATCAATGCACTTGGCAGGAAGATACCGGAAGACCTTGCGGTGATATCGTTCGATGATCATGATGTATTTGAGCTCAATACACCGACCATCACGGCGATCGCACAGCCAATAGAAGAAATGGCGGAAAAGGTGATCACGTTGCTGCTGGGCAAACTTGATCGGGATTCCAAGAAGACAACCGGCAAAACCTATGTACTGCAATCAAAATTGATCATGAGAAATTCCAGTGGCGCAGCAAAACGCGCTGCTAAATGATTCTAGACTATAACAGAGTGAAGATGAATAAACATATTGTGCTGGGAGTGGATATTGGAGGAACACATATTACTGCCTCGCTGATCGATGTACGCGAACGCCTGCTGATCCCCGGTTCTACCCGACGGATGGACGTTAACAGTGGCGGAACTAAAGAAGAGATCATCCAACAGTGGAGCGATGTCATCTCCGCAACACTGGCAGACATCCCGCATGCGGAATGGAAGATCGGTATCGCCATGCCGGGTCCGGTAAACTACGATACCGGTATGTGTTATATCCGCGGCCAACATAAATATGAAAGCCTTTATGGGAGCAACCTCAAGCAGTTACTGGCCGGTGCGCTGTCGATCGGTGAAGATGATATCCTCATGATCAACGATGCGGCCGGTTTCCTCGCCGGTGAAATGTTTATCGGCGCGGGCCGCGGCCATCAGAAGGTCCTGGGACTGACACTCGGCACCGGACTTGGCTCTTCCCTTGCAGACAACGGAACCATCATTGATGCAGATCTATGGCATAGCCCCTTTCTGGACGGGAAGGCAGAAGACTATATCTCGGGCCCGTGGCTGATGCGCACAGCGGCGGCTTCAGGACTGAACTATGCTGATGTAAAGACCATGGCTGCTGATGCACGTAACAGCGACCAGGTTAAGGAGATATTCACCACATTCGGAAAGCACCTTGGATTGTTCCTGGCTCATTTTGCAGAAAAACATCAGCCGGAACTGGTGGTGCTTGGCGGAAACATCGCCAAAGCTCACCACCTCTTCAACAAGCCGCTTCGCGATGAAATGAAGAAACGTGGCCTTGAGATCACCGTGCGGATCGCAGAGATCGGCGAATCCGCTGCACTGGTGGGTGCTGCTTCACTGTGGGATCGCGTAAGCGTTTGAATCGAAACCGATCTCGCCAAACAACCGTCGTACATTAGTTCGCCCGGTTAACCTCATCAACCGTATTCACCCGCTTTGCTTCCACTTTCAGACCTTTGCTGAAATTGTATCGAACCGTAAGACCGACGACGCGGGCACGCATGTACTGATCGAAATCGTTGATATTTCCATTGATGTGTGTTTTAAATTTGAGCCGTTGTGTTTTGAATATGTCGACAGCATTGAGAATCACCTCCAGTTTTTTATTGAAAAGAGATTTTCTCAGGCCCGCATCAAAGCGCCAGCGTGGCGCGATCGCATACAGCCCAAATGCTGCGGGACCCTGGTAAAGGAAAGACGCTTCCAGCTTGAAGTTGGCAGGCAGCACAATGGTATGCGATGATTGAACCGAGTAATAGAGCTGTGAATTTTTGATAGGCTGCTGATCTACCTTTATCTCATTATAGTTATATAGCATCACCAACGTATTCTGGCTCTCCCAGTTTTTCGAGAACCGTACAGGTATGGTTGCATTTCCACCCAGGCTATAAGCATTGTCCACATTGCCCTGGTAATAAATGGTAGTGGCATTGGCGACATCTATTTTTGGCAACTCTGCCATCATATCTTTATTGAGGTTATAGAAAAGCGTTAGCGTATACAACTTGTAAAACGTCTGCGCTATGCTGAATGCGTGCGTGTATTGCGGCCGGATAAAAGGGTTTCCTTCCGAATAGGTATAAGGATCCCGATAGGCGCGGAATGGGTTCAGGTTGCCATAGTTCGGGCGCTGGATGCGGCGGCTGTACCGCCAGGTTATATTGTAGTTATCATGCAGTTTTTGCTGTATGAATACACTGGGAAAAAGATCCGTGTAACGGCGTTTGGTGCGCTGCCCGGTGGTGATCAGGTCTCCGAGAGAACGGGTGTGTTCTGCACGTAAACCAGCCTGCAGGGTTGTTTT
Organism: Bacteroidota bacterium; assembly: GCA_023430465.1. Classification (GTDB taxonomy): domain Bacteria; phylum Bacteroidota; class Bacteroidia; order Chitinophagales; family Chitinophagaceae; genus JAEZAM01. Next base: position 19,315 of record JAEZAM010000131.1, read on the forward strand.
TTTCCCAAGGTTAGCGACGTAATTAATATAGGCAGCATAAATTTTTTCGCGGTAGCGGAAATGATTTGTCCGCAGCGGATCCAGTACCAGTGCTCCATTGTTGAAATAGAAGCGGAAATCATTATCTGATTCAACGTCGCTGGCGCGGAGCCCGGCTTCAAATTTCCGCGTAGCATTCCATTGCCTGATGAAATCGATACGGCCCGTATAGATATCATAACCACTCGGTGTGTAGGTATAGAGTATATCCGACCACGACCTGCCATTATCAAGGCTGTCATAGTAATTATAAAAATTAGCCTCCCCGACCGTTTTCATATTAGCCCTGTCGAGGTCAATCGTCAACATCGAACCGATGGTATCGATCTTGAAGGCATAATGAAAATTACCGGTATAATTGCGGTATTTAAATGACTGAAAATTATCTGCTTTGATGAACAGGTTGGGCTGTTTGGGGTCAGGGCCCATAAATGTTTCCGCGAGGAATTCATTGTTTCCTTTAAGCCGAAAAATGCTGATCATGCCTCCCACGCTATGTCTTTCATTGATGGTATAGTCTGTGCTGAACCTGCCGGTTGGTGGGCCGTAGTTGCGGTAGGCGCCCGTGGCCTGCTGATCAAAATAGGTGGTCTCGCCAGGTGTCAGGAATACGCGGGTGAAACTTGCCTCTCTTCCTCCTACCCGGCGTTGCCGATCGATCATGAGCGAGGAATTCCATTTCCCGGCTTTATAGTTGAGCGTACCTCCCACCGAGTTGCCCCAATCTGTGCCGTTGTAGTTTAAGCTGGCATAAGCACTCCCGTTCATACCGGTGCGTGTGCTTTTTTTCAGGTTAATATTGATAATGCCGGAAGATCCTTCCGCTTCATATTTTGAGGATGGGTTGGTGATGACCTCGATGTTTTTGATGTTCTCGGCTGACATGCCTTCGAGGAACGTGCGTAGATCACGGGCTGACATCCAGGTCTGCCGCCCATCGATCATCACCAATACACCGGCACGCCCGTTCAACTGGATATTCCCATCATGATCAATAAATACTCCCGGCGCACGACCAAGTACATCAAACGCGGTGTTGCCTGCAGCCATGGCTGTTCCCTGCACATTTACAACCATCCTGTCCGGCAACTGGGTAATCGTGGGTTGCAGGGATTTCACACTCACTTCCTGCAAGATGCGTGTATCACGCTCCATCTGGATATTTCCCAGTTCCTTTTCAGCAGAGGAAATAAGCTCAAATGATGGAGTAAGCATTGTTTTGAAATTAATGGCGGTGATGCGCACAAAGAACCTCCCGGCCTTGGCTGTTTCGAGAGAAAACGAACCATCCTCTGCTGATAATGCTGTAGCGATGAGTGAAGTGTCACTACTGTTAAGGAGGAAAACATTCGCTAGGGCAACAGGTTTGGCATCAGGGTCAGAAATCCTGCCGGTAACAGTCGCCGACTGCGCGGTGGCTAATGCAGGCAGGATAAAAAATGAAAGGATAATGCAAAGAATGGAGAAGAGTTTGGTGTTTAGCATACAAGCCGGTTTGAAATACGAATCTACTCGTACAACATATCGATATCATTTTATTTTGTAGGAATGGCGATGCAGGATGGTGAATGGCAAACGTCATTTTCACGGGCTAATACCGGCTGCAGGGTATAGGAAATGCGAATATTTGTTGCATTTTGTGTGAAATTTATTTCTGATGAAATCAATGCTTTTTCTTGCGGCCGGAATTTGCCTTGCAACAACCTGTTCAGCCCAAAATTCTTACAAGGTCCGTGAATGTGTGGTGGAGAATGGGGTTTTGAAAGAGATCGTAGCAGATTACAATGCCGAAACGGGTGATAAAACGATCATGGTAAATGGAGTAAAAAGAATTCTCGATAGCGTGCAGTCGAAGAACAAGGAATATGCCTATACGGCTGACTGGTATAAGAAAAGTGAGATGATCGTGATCGGAGCTACCAAGTACGAGAAATATGGATTGCCGCGGATACTCGGTACAACGGAGGTCGTAAAGTCTTCGGTTTATAAAGGCATACCTGTTTTCCAGGAAACCGGGCTGACCGGCGTAGCGGATGTCATTTATATTCCCGTGCGCTGGGGTTGTGAATTTCAACCCTATCAGCGGAAGCTGCCGGAATGTGGGAAGGTGAAAATAAAAGCCACGGCGGATACAATTGCGATTGGCAAGTCCGTCGGATTGCAGATCGAATCCCCGAAGGCAGATCCGAAATACAGCTATAGCTGGCGGATTACCGGCGCGAATGTCAGAGGGCCGGAAAATCAAAGTAAGATCGCGCTCACGCACGTGGGCCAGGCGCAGTTCATCTTTGCAGATGTGATCATCAGCGCACCGGATTGCTGGAGTGCAGCGAGTAAAACGATCGAGGTGAGGAAGTAAAGCGGAGAGCAAGAGCGAGAAAGAGAGCGAGAGCGGAGTATGGACCACCCGGTCGCAGGGAGGATATGGAGTGTGGTATCCTTAATCTCGCGACCCAATCCCGCAACCCTAATCTCGAATCGCGTATCCCGCATCGCGCGACCCGCATCTCGGATCTGTACTTTTCTTAATTTGCAATTGTTACCAAATTTGGTAACTTTTCTGTCGTGGGAGCGATTTGTGATGCCGACGCTTCAGGTAATCGATTCGATAAAAATTGATATTTATTCGAGGGAACATTTACCTCCACACCTGCATGCACTGTATGCCGAATATGAGGCGCTGATAGAGATTGTGACAGGCGTGGTTTATGCCGGTTATCTGCCTCGCCCCAAGCTTAAGATTGTACTGGAGTGGTTGAAAAGGAAAGAAGTCAGGCTTTTCTCCTGGCAAATTTTGAACGTCTGAAGCCAACATTACGAACATGAAAAAAACCGTAAAGATTCCGAGAATCCTGAAGATTGTCTCGGTACGGGGCCTTAGACTGTACTGCATTTTTAACAATGGTGAAACGCGCATGATAGATTTCGGGAAATTATTTCAGCAATGGAAAGTATCAACATCCGACCCCGAATATCTATTGATGGATCCCAAAGAATTCCGAAAAGTATCTCTCAGAAACCAAACATTATCCTGGAAAAACGTAAAGGTTGATCTGGTAAAGATGAATGGAGAATCGGAAGCACACCCTTACGAATTGAGTCCCGATATAATTTTCCAGAACAGCCAACCCACCGATAAAACTCAACACCAGTTTTTGTTCGGCTCAATAATCCGTGATACCCGGATCAGCAAGGGGCTTTCCCAGCAGGAACTTGCACTCCGAAGTGGCACCAGCAAAACCTATATTTCAAGGGTGGAAAATAACCTGATCGAACCGGAATTTTCAACGCTCTATAAAATTGTTGAGGTGGGGCTTGGCAAAAAACTGAAAGTGGAGATTCAGTAAAGACAGTATAGGCAATACGAAAATGCCGAAAATACAGCATCCACTTATCCAGCATCCAGCACCCGGGCACGCAAATCCCGAGGCTTCGGGAGCAAAGTGAGCAACCGGACCGGGGCGTACCTGTTCAATTAAAAATTGAAAATGAAAAATTAAAAAGCAACTCGCTCTCGCTCTCTTTCTCGCTCTTAGTGAGCAAGCATCCAGCTCCCAGCCCCCCAGCACCCAGTCCCCAGCCCTCCGCATCGCGTATCCCGCATCGCCGCAATTACCCTATTTTTGACGAAAGGCAAATAATTGCAAGCTATGTCAGACGACCGCGAAATAACCATCTACGATATTGCGAAGCACCTCAATATTTCGGCGTCAACAGTCAGCCGGGGACTGAACAATAATCCCGTCATCAACAAGAATACCCGGAAGAAGATTTTCGATACGGCAAAGATGCTCGGCTACCAGTCCAACACCTTTGCCAGTGCCCTCCGCAGCCGACACACCCATACCATAGGTGTATTGGTGCCCCGGCTCAACAGCTATTTCATGTCTTCCGTTCTCGCCGGCATGGAAAATGCCGCCAACAAGGAGGGCTATAACCTCATCATAGCGCAGTCGCTCGAAGACGCAGAGAAAGAAAAACTCAACGCCGCCACCATGTTCAACAAACGCGTCGACGGTTTGCTGATCTCTCTCTCTTATGACACAGAAAACATCCACCACCTCGATCCATTTTTTAAACGAAAGATCCCGGTGGTGTTTTTCGACCGCGTCTATCCGCACAATGAAAGCACTTCAATCGTCATAGACAATTATGGGGCTGGGTACAAAGCCACAAAACACCTGATCGACCAGGGCGCCAAACGCATCATGCACCTGGGCGGCAATGTGCTCCGGAATGTTTATCGCGACCGGCTCGAAGGATATCTCCAGGCACTCCGGGATTTTGATCTTCCCGTGGAAGAAAGACTTCATGTTACCAGCACCTTGTCAGAAGATGCCGGCACTGAGGCAGCGAAATATATCCTCGATATGAAACCTGCTGACCGCCCGGATGGCGTTTTTTCCGCGAACGATACCGCGGCCGTTTACTGCATGCTTGCACTGAAAGCAGCAGGTATGAAGATTCCCGGCGATGTCGCTTTTGTAGGATTCAATAACGACACGATCAGCAAAGTGATCGAACCAAACCTGACAACGATAAATTATTCAGGTGACCTGGTGGGCAGCACCGCCGTTACGAACATTATCGACCATCTCAAAGGACGAAGTAACCTCTACAGCACAAACGTTATCACCCTCCGCGCCGAACTGGTAATCCGTGCCTCATCGCAGCGACATCCCTGATGCAACCGGTTGCGTAAAATTCGCGAATGCCACGCCTCCCCGACCAAATCAAAAAACCACCTCGAAATCAGTCTGTGCATAATATCGGAATTTCCTGGTCCGGTTGTTTTGCCAGACATGAATCATGTGCAGCTCATAAAAGGTTTGTCAGTCAAGGGTTTTCAAAAATATCTCCGTCAGACAAAAATTTGCCGGAAATCAAGCCCCAACGATTTCCGCCATCAAAAATTGGTTGATCGGCATTTTTCCCGATCTTTAAGCAACCGATTGCAAAATGAAGCCATCCAAAGACGTCACTATTTACGACATCGCTCAAAAGCTGGATCTCTCGTCCGCAACGGTCAGCCGTGCTCTCCAGGATCACCCGGCTATTAATAAAAAAACTAAAACACGCGTCCAGGAAACCGCTCTCCTGCTTGGCTATCGCCACAATAATTTCGCCAGCAGCCTGCGAACCAAACGCACCAATACAGTAGGCGTGCTTGTTCATGAACTGGACAGTAACTTTATCACGTCGGTACTTGCCGGGATTGAGCGTGTGACCTCGGAAGCGGGATACGATCTGATCATCGCCCACTCCTGTGAATCTTTCCGGAAAGAGGCGGCCAATGCCAAAAACCTCTTTCACAAACGCGTGGATGGTCTCATTGCCTCGCTTGCCTTTGACACCAGGGGACTGGATCACTTCAGACCGTTTGAAGAAAAAGGAATACCCGTTGTGTTTTTTGACCGGGTAGAAGAACAAACCGAAAACACCAAAGTTGTCATTGATAATTATCGCTGTGGATACCAGGCCACGACGCATCTTATCGCGCAGGGATGCAAGCGGATCGTTCTCGTAACCGCGACACTGCAGCGGAATGTGTATGAGCAACGGCACCGGGGATATAAGGACGCACTCTACGATAATAACATACCTTACAACCCAAAATATGTCCTGATAAAGGACCTCAGTGAACAATGCGGCGTAGAAGCCGCGAACGAGATCCTCCGAATGAAACCGCTCCCTGACGGCGCCTTTATCACCAATGATTTCTCGGCCGCCGTGTGCATGCAAACGTTGAAGGAAAACGGCATTCGCATACCAGAGGATATCGCCATTGTAGGATTTAACAATGATGCCATCGGGAAGATCATCGACCCGAAACTGACCACAATCGACTATCCCGGCGGCGACATGGGTGAAATCGCAGCCAGAAGCCTTGTCAATCATCTGAAAGGAATCGCAAATATCAAGCATACCAATACCATTGTTGTCCGTTCGGATCTCATCGTCCGGCAGTCATCGATGAAAGGATCTACACGATAATCAAACGCTGCTGTATGAAAAAATACCTCCTGGTTCTTCTTTACCTGGTAGCCACACATGCGCCGGCGAACGCGGAAAATGGATATGATCTCTGGCTGCGCTATGTGCCGATAGAAAATAAACCTGTCCTCGCCCATTATCGACAGCTCATAAGCGGGATTCATGTTATCGGTAAATCCCCCTCGCTTATAATTGCGCTTAACGAGATCACTCGCGCAGGCAATGGTCTGCTCAACCTGAACATCCCTACTGTTTCCTCTATCAATAAACAGAATCTGCTGGTCCTTGCCAACACATCTTCCCCATTAATCAACAAAATTGTCGACGCATCAGTCGCCAACAAGCTCGGCAAAGAAGGGTTTGCGATCATGACCCGTATGATCAATGGAAAACAATGCATCCTCATCACCGGCAATACCGACATTGCCATACTTTATGGGACGTTCCATTTCTTACGGCTTTTACAAACGCAGCAGCCCATCGATACACTCAATATTGTCTCAACTCCCCGCCTCCGGTTGCGGATGATGAATCATTGGGATAATCTCGACCGTACCGTGGAACGTGGATACGCCGGCTTTTCCATATGGAACTGGCACACGCTTCCCGGGTACCTGGATCCGCGTTACACGGATTATGCGCGGGCTGCAGCATCGATCGGATTGAATGGTACGGTTCTTACGAACGTGAACGCCAATGCCACCGTACTCACTGCCCCCTACCTTGAAAAAGTGAAAGCATTGGCAGACATATTCAGACCTTATGGCATCAGAGTTTACCTGACTGCGCGATTCAGCGCACCTATTGAACTTGGTGGATTAAATACGGCCGACCCGCTTGATGACAATGTCCGGAGGTGGTGGAAAGAAAAAGCTGCTGAAATCTATTCCTTCATTCCTGATTTTGGTGGATTCCTGGTCAAAGCAAACAGTGAAGGCCAGCCAGGACCACAGGATTATCAACGTTCCCATGCAGATGGAGCAAATATGCTTGCCGACGCCGTGGCGCCGCAGGGAGGTATCGTAATCTGGCGGGCCTTCGTTTACAGCAATTCAAATCCTGCTGACAGGCACAAACAGGCCTATGACGAATTCGTACCGCTTGATGGCAGTTTCAGGAATAACGTTATGGTACAGGTTAAAAACGGGGCAATTGATTTCATGCCACGTGAGCCGTTTCATCCTTTGTTTGGAAAAATGCCGAAGACACCATTGATGATGGAGTTCCAGGTGACACAGGAGTATCTTGGTCAGAGCACCAATCTTGTCTACCTCGCCCCGCTGTTCAAAGAGACACTGGAGAGCGACACACGTGTATCGGGACGCGGAAGTACTGTAGCGCGTGTTATAGATGGCACTGTTCATTCACAGTCATTGACCGGCATGGCGGGTGTCGCAAACATCGGAAATGACATCAACTGGTGCGGCCATCCCTTCGCGCAAGCCAATTGGTACGCCCTCGGGCGGCTGAGCTGGGACCATACACTGTCCAGCGAATCAATCGCACGGGAATGGCTGGGAATGACGTTCTCCAATAACCCGGCATTTCTCCAAAATATGATTCCGCTGATGATGGAAAGCCGCGAAACAATGGTGCGCTATTCCAACCCCATTGGTCTGCATCATATCATGGGTACAAGTCATCACTACGGTCCAGCACCATGGGTGCACGACCAGAAACGGCCTGAATGGAACCCGGTGTATTATCACCAGGCTGACAGCAAGGGCATCGGTTTTGATCGGACAGCGACCGGCAGCAATGCACTTGCACAATATCACCCTGATGCAGCCCGAAACTGGCAGGATCCAAAAAACATGGATGAACGCTTCCTGCTTTGGTTTCATCACCTGCCCTGGAATTTCAAAATGAAAAGCGGACGGACATTATGGGATGAACTATGCTACTACTACTATCGTGGAGCAGATGACGTGAAGGCCATGCAGGCAACATGGGATAAAATGAAAAAATTCATCGACACCGAGCGCTTCACACATGTTGCGGGGCTGCTCAAAGTGCAACACGAGGAGGCAATCTGGTGGCGAAACAGTTGCCTGCTCTATTTCCAAACCCATAGCGGGTTACCCATACCGCCACAATATCCCCCACCCGACAAAACACTGGACTATTACAAAAGCCTGAAGTTCCCATACGCTCCGGGTATCTAACCCCGGTTGAAAAATGAATCACACATGATAACACAACAAAAAAAACTGGCTATCGTCACCGGCGGCGGATCGGGCATTGGTCTTGCCATCGCAGAAAAATTCTGTCGCAACGGTATCATCACCATCGTAGCTGGCCGGGACATGACGAAGCTGAATGCCGCCCGCGCCTCATTGGGTGAAAACTGCCATCCTGTTCGCTGCGATGTGACTGACCTGGCCGCTCTTCCTGGCTTCGTAAACGATATCATTGAACGTCACGGTCCTGTAGATATACTTGTAAACAACGCAGGCACAAACATGAAAAAAGATTTCAATGACGTCACGGATGAGGAATTCCAACAGGTGATACTGACGAACCTGACCTCCGTTTTCAGTTTGAGCAGGGAGGTAGTAAAACATATGCTGCAGAGTAAATCCGGCTCGATCATCAACATCAGTTCGATGGCTGCCCAATATGGCATCCCAAAAGTGGTGGCCTATTCTGCCAGCAAAACAGCCATTGACGGCATGACGCGTGCAATGGCAGTGGAACTCTCCCCCTCCGGCATACGTGTCAATGCGATTGCACCAGGCTTCATCTATTCCGACATGACCGCCAAAGCCCTGGATAATGACCCCGACCGAAAGGCAAAAGTGTTCAGCCGTACGCCCATGGGAACAATGGGACAACCTGCAGACATTGCCGATGCGGCCTACTTCCTTGCAGGAGATGAAGCAAAATTTATCACCGGTGTCGTCCTCCCCGTGGATGGGGGTAACAGCATCGGGTTCTAACAGCTTTTCAATTACAAGCATCTTTCACAATTTTTGATCATGCGGAAACACACCTTTATCTACCTGATGACAGCAGGTCTGCTCGGTCTCCTGGCGGGATGCAGCACTCAACGAAGAGCTGGAACCGGGCCAGGATTACCTTCTCTGAAAGAAACCTTTCATGACGATTTTGAGATCGGTGCCGCTCTCAACAGCAACCAGATCGAAGAGAAAGATGCCGATGCGAAAACGCTTGTCCCCTATCACTTCAATGTGGTGACGCCTGAAAATATCATGAAGGCCGAAGTGATCCATCCCGCCTGGGACCGCTATGATTTCTCCATGGCGGATAAACTCGTCGACTATGCACAGCGGAACAACATGAAGGTTAACGGTCACACCTTGATCTGGCACAGCCAACTCCCGGTCTTCGCCAGGAACATTCAAAACGTCGATTCATTCCGTACCTTCTTCAATGACCATATCTCCACAGTGGCTCAACGATACGACGGTAAAGTATTCTCATGGGATGTGGTCAACGAAGCATTGAATGAAGACGGGACAATGCGTAAATCCATTTTTCTTGACCGACTGGGTGAGAACTATGTGACCGAGGCGTTCAGGCTTGCCGCAGCAGCATCGCCACGCAGTGAGCTTTACTACAACGACTATAACAATGAGCAACCTGATAAACGTGCCGGTTGTATCGCTCTGATAAAAAAAATACAGCAAGCGGGCGTTCGCATCGATGGTGTGGGCATCCAGGGCCACTGGCATTCCGGTAGGGTTCCATTGCAGGACATCGAGGCCAGCATCGTTCAATATGCTGCCCTGGGCATCAAGGTTATGTTCACTGAACTCGATATCGAGGTATTGCCCCGAAACTTCCAGGGAGCGGATATCAGTCAGCAAATGAAGGATAACGGCAAACTCAACCCTTATCAAAATGGCCTGCCCGATAGTGTACAGCAGCAACTCGCCAAAGACTACGCTGCATTATTTCGACTCTTCCTTAAGCACAAGGATAAAATAAGTCGCGTAACTTTCTGGGGAGTGAATGATGGCCAAAGCTGGCTGAATGACTGGCCAGTGCGTGGCAGAACCAACTATCCGTTATTATTCGATCGTCAATACAAACCCAAACCGGCGTTCTTCAGCGTTCTGGACACGAAGAAGCCAGCTAACGCGAAAGCATTCTAACCAATCAATCAACTGCTCATGAGTCAACCCGTTTCTCAGAAACTCTCCGTGCTGGAAAAAATCGGATACAGTCTTGGAGATCTTGCCGCGAACCTGATCTTTCAAACGTTGATGGCCTTTCTTGCTTTCTTTTATACGGACATCTACCGGATACCTGCCGGAAAAGCAAGCCTGATCATGCTGATAGGCGGATTTGTCGGCGCATTTTTCAATCTCATCATGGGCGCAATCGCAGACCGGACGGAGACAAGATGGGGCAAATTCCGGCCCTGGGTTCTCTGGACGGCCCTTCCATTTGGCGTCATCGCTTTGCTGGCCTTCTCCACTCCTGATTTTAGCGAAAGCGGGAAAGTCGCCTATGCCTTTATCACTTACTTCCTGTTGGTGATTATTTATTCTGCCAATAACCTTCCCTATTCCGCGCTCAGTGGTGTAATGACCGGGGATATGAAAGAACGTAACAGTCTTTCGTCCTACCGCTTCGTTTCTGTGATGATCGCGCAATTCATAATCCAGGTGTTACTGCTTCCCCTCGCAATCTCGGTGGGGGATGGAGATAAGGCCGCCGGGTTTGAAAAGGTCATGCTCGTCTTTGCAATCACAGGAGTGATCTGTTTCATCATCACGTTCCTGACTACACGCGAGCGGGTTTTGCCTGTGTCAACTGCTAAAACACCGATCCGGCAGGATCTTGCGGACCTGGTAAGAAACAGGCCCTGGATCATCATGCTGTTGCTGACCATACTGGTTTTTATCACACTGGCACTGAAAGGCGGGATGAACATCTACTATTTCAAGTACTACCTGACGGAGACCAGCCAGGCAGCTTTCCTCGAACGTATCGGCTTCAACCAGATGCTGGATGGTCTTGGAAATATCTTTGGCGATACTGCATTCGATGAATTCCGGAAGCCGGGAAGTGCTCCGTATGCTACCGCCAGCATCGCGAGCGCTGCAAGCACGATCGCCATGATCATTGGTATATTTTTCTCCAAGAGTCTCGCAGACCGGTTCGGAAAACGAAATGTGTTTGGCATCTTTCTCGCCATCTCGGCACTGTGCCTTATCCTCATCAACTTTCTGCCTGATACTGCCGTAGCCTCGGTATTCTGGTTACAGACGCTGCATGGATTTATCTATGGCATTACAATACCATTGCTTTGGGCTATGATCGCCGACGTAGCAGATTACAGTGAGTGGAAGAATAAGCGTCGGGCTACGGCCATCATCTTCTCTGCGATGATATTTGGACTTAAGGTGGGCCTTAGCCTTGGAGGAGCGATCTCCACCGGCCTGCTGGATGTATTCGGATATAATGCAGAAGCACCTGTCCAAACAGAAAGCGCTGTGATTGGTATAAGAATGCTGATCAGCATCATTCCTGGCTTTATATTCATTACCGGGGCAGCCTTGCTGTTCTGGTATGCCATAGATAAAAAAATGGAGACAAGACTGGAGAGCGATCTTCGTCAGCTCCGTAATTGATTTACATGGAAAAATAAGTTTCAAATATGCCGGAAGATCCTATTGACCACATCGATTTTGATGAGTTGAATGCAAGGGCGATATCTCAGCCGCTCGTGCACCACCTTTTTACCGCCGATCCATCAGCGCATGTCTTTGATGGCCGGATATACATTTATCCGTCACATGACATTGACGCAGGCATACCGTTTGACGACCTCGGCAGCCATTTTGCCATGGAAGACTACCATGTGTTCTGCATGGAAACCCCGGACTCGGCGGCTGTTGATCTTGGTGAAGCCCTGCATGTCCGTGATGTACCGTGGGCAGCAAAACAAATGTGGGCGCCGGATGCCGCATTTCACAATGGAAAATATTATCTCTTCTTTCCGGCAAAACGCCCGGATGGCATTTTCCAGATCGGCGTGGCAGTGAGTGATAAACCCGGTGGCCCTTTCATTGCACATCCTGAACCAATAAAACAAAGCTATTCGATCGACCCCGCCGTATTCTGTGATGATGACGGGAAATGGTATATGTATTTTGGCGGACTATGGGGCGGACAGTTGCAATCATACAGGGAAAATAGATTTTCGCGACACCATGTTGAACCTGGAGCCGGTGAGCCTGCCCTGGGACCGCGTGTAGCAATGCTTACCGACGATCTGGCGGAATTTGCCGAAGGAGTTAGCGAGATCATGATCACTGACGAAAATGGCCGACCCCTGGATGCAGGTGATAACAACCGGCGCTTTTTCGAGGCAAGCTGGATGCATAAATACAACGGAAAATATTATTTCTCGTATTCGACCGGCGATACGCATTTCATCTGTTATGCCATCGGCGATTCGCCTTACGGGCCTTTTCAATATGCAGGGAAAATCCTGACCCCGGTGGTTGGCTGGACCTCCCACCACTCCATCTGCGCCTTCAACGACAAGTGGTATCTTTTCTATCACGATTCCAGCCTGTCAAAAGGAATAACTCATCTGCGGAGTATCAAGGTAACGGAACTGCACTATGATGAAAACGGCTACATCATGACCATCGATCCTTATCCTGCGAAGTGATAAATGTTACGCATGAAAAAAATCTTTTTTCTGGCCTTTACGTATTCGTTGCTGTTGCAGTTGCCTGCCCAACAGGTCGTCAACCCGATACTTTCAGGTTTTTATCCTGACCCAAGTATCTGCAGGGCCGGCGATGACTATTATATCGTCACATCGTCCTTCTCCTACTACCCCGGTCTCCCCATCTTCCATAGCCGGGATCTGCTGAACTGGAAACAGATCGGGTATGCGATGGACCGCCCTTCACAACTGAACCTGGACAGCTCTGGTGTATCGCGGGGATTATTTGCACCAGCAATCAGTTATCATGATGGAACGTTTTATATCGTATGTACCGAAGTGACCCGACTTGGCAATTTTGTGATAACGGCAAAAGACCCGCGGGGGCCATGGTCGGAACCGGTAAAGCTACCTGAAGTCAACGGCATCGATCCTTCGCTTTTTTTTGATGACGATGGCAAATCCTACATCGTGTACAACAGTATCCCTCCGGGAAATGTTTCCCTGCATGAAGGACACCGTACTATCAGGCTTTATGAGTTCGATAAGGAAAAATTGAAAGTCACGGGTCAGGAAGCGCTGCTCGTAAACGGTGGCACTGACATGGCCAAAAAACCCGTGTGGATCGAGGGACCACACCTTCTGAAAAAAAATGGCTGGTATTATCTGCTGTGTGCGGAAGGTGGTACGGGATACAATCATTCCGAGGTTGTGTTCCGCAGCCGTTCCCCACTGGGACCATTTATTTCTTATGAAAATAATCCGATACTCACGCAACGCCATCTTGATCCAAAAAGAAAAGACCCTGTCACAACCACAGGCCATGCTGATGTAGTGGAGACGCC
>JAEZAM010000109.1 GCA_023430465.1 Bacteroidota bacterium
GTACTGGATGGCTGGATTGCTGGGTGCTGGATACAATCTTTTAATTTTTCATTTTTAATTTTTAATTGACGAATACGCCAGGGTCCCCGAGTAGCGCATGAGCGAAGCGATTGCGCGTACTTGCCCAGAGCCTGTTGGTACGAAGTGCAGGCAGGGGACGGGAACATGGCCTTCCTTCCTTTATGAAATTCAAACTCCATTTAAACTGAAACTATGAGCAAGAAAAATAAACCGGACAGTTTTGGTTTTGTCTACAGCACGAATCCTGATTTCAACTTCCAGGAGGAATCTGCTTCGGCTGAAACGCTGCCTCCTGCACAGCAAAAACTAAAAGTGCAACTCGATACAAAGCAGCGGGCTGGTAAAGCCGTGACACTGGTAACCGGTTTTGTTGGCAAGGAAGAAGATCTGCAGGATCTCGGAAAAAAACTGAAGACATTTTGCGGAACAGGAGGATCAGCCAAAGACGGAGAGATCATTGTGCAGGGCGATCAGCGTAGTAAGGTGCAGCAATGGCTGGATAAAAACGGATACGGGAAGAAAATTAAAAATTAAAAATTCAAAAGTAAAAATGGAAACTCAAAATGGAAAAGAAATCATCATCAATTTCCAGCTTTGGACATTTCCCTTTTAGTTTTGCGTTTGAAGTTTTGCATTTTTAATTATTCTTCATCGGTACAATCATTTCGAACGCAGGGATATCCACCTGGAACATTTGTTTGGAAAAAAGATTCTCCATTTGGTAGGTGCCTTTCATTTTCCCCATTTCCGTACGCAGATTACAACCGCTCACATATTGGTAAGTCTCGTTTGGCTGGATCGTAGGTTGAACACCCACTACTCCTTCGCCCTCCACTTCCCGGTGACTTCCGTTACTGTCGAAAATCTGCCAGTTGCGGCGGTGTAGTTTGACAGGGAATGCATTATGATTTTCCAGGGTGATCCGGTAGGCAAACATGAATTCTGATTGGACCGGGTTGCTGTAATCCGGCTGGTAGAATGTTTCCACACTCACCTGTACCCCCTCTGAGATAATGCTGTTCATACCAATCAGTTTGAGTAAAAATAACAAAAATCACCGAGGGGAGTAAATGTTCAGTCATTTTAGGCTGCATGGCGTAAATTTGCGCCTTCACAACCAGTAATAATTCATTATATGAAGATAGCGGTAGCAAAAGGGGATGGAATCGGTCCTGAAATCATGGATGCAGTCCTGAGCATTTTCAAAGCGAACCAGACGCCTCTGGAATATGAATTTGTGGATATGGGTAAATGGGTGTTCGACAAAGGCTTTAACAACGGCATGACGGATACAGCCAAAGAAACCATCGAACGGCTCGGGCTGTTATTCAAAGGGCCGATGGAAACTCCTAAGGGAAAAGGTGTAAAGAGCATCAACGTTACTGCACGCAAGACCTGGAATACATTCGCCAATAAAAGAGCGTTTCAAAGTCTTCATGGCGTGGATACGGTATTTAGCAAGGCCGGTATTCCGATCGATATTACGGTTGTACGTGAAAATATCGAAGATACTTACGGTGGTATCGAGCATATGCTTACGCATGACGTTGCACTCAGCCGCCGTTTCATTACCCGTCCCGGGAGCATGCAGGTGATCAGGTATGCTTTTGAAATGGCACGTCAGAAAAAAGCACGGCGCATCACGTGCGGTCACAAGGCTAACATCATGAAGATCACCGACGGTCTTTTCCTGGAATGTTTTTATGAAGTGGCAAAGGAATACCCTGATCTCAAAGCCGATGATATCATTGTAGATGACCTTTGTATGAAACTGGTTACGCGGCCTGACACATTTGATGTGGTGGTGCTCACTAACCTCCAGGGTGATATCGTGAGTGACCTGTGTGCAGGACTGGTGGGTGGACTGGGCTTTGCGCCTTCAGCCAACATCGGTGATCATATCTCCATCTTTGAAGCGGTACATGGCACAGCACCGGATATTGCCGGTAAAAATATTGCCAATCCAACCGCATTGTTGCTGAGCGGCCTGGCAATGCTTCGGCACGTTGGACTTACTGAAAATGCGGCTATCATAGAAAACGCATTGTTGTATACGCTTGAGAGCGGTACACATACCGGTGATTTCGGTGACAAATCAAAAGCCTCTGTTAATACCACAGAATTTGCACAGGCGATCATTAATAATTTCGGTAAGAAGCCTGCGGTGAATGCGAAAGAGATCATTGCCAACAAGCCTGGCACGCCGGCGCCATTCAAACTGGAACAGAACTCGATGATGGTGACCAAGGAAACGGGCGAGGATATCATCGTCGGGGTTGACCTGTTTATCGAAAGTGCCGAACAGCCGGAGGCCATCGCACACAAATGCCAGCGGCACGCGGGCGTTAAATTCAACCTCATCAACATCAGTAACCGCGGCACACAGGTATGGCCTACAGGTTCGGTGTATACCAACCTTGTCAACCAGTACAATGTCCGGTTTGAAAGCATTGATGGCTCAGCGCTGAACCAGCAGGATGTGATCGGGCTGTACGTAAGCCTGAGCGGGAATTTCAAGATTTGCTCGCTGGAGTTGTTGAATAGCTGGGGGGACAAAAAAGCGTATAGCCTGGCGCAGGGGCAATAGAGAGTACGGAGTGCGAAGTGCGAAGTGCGGAGTGATACGGGCCTGCATTTTAGTTTGATTTTTTCGCATTTTCATAACGGTATTTAAGGCGGGTGTTGGATAACTTACGTTATCTATGAAAAAACCCCGCACCTTATGTTTCATTGTCATGGCCATGGTTTGCTTTTCTTCTGCGGCAACGGCACAGTTTGCTGCAGATGCGGATCTTGGCAAGTACAGTTATCCCATCTTCGCGCTTGCGGGTAAGAGCCAGCATACAGGCACTGCATTCTTCTACAGAGCGCATGATTCGATCTTTCTCGTCAGTAATTATCACGCTATAAAAGGCATGAGTCCCCTGAAACAATCGATCGCCTTCGAGGCGGACACGATCTATCTGGAGTACCCTACCGTCAATGACGGCGGTAAAAAGTTGCTGCCGGTAGATGTGAGTGAACAGGTGTTGGGAAAAACGGAAGTATTCAGCATGGTAGATCGGATCGACCTGCTGAAGGTGCCGGTGGAATTACCGCCTGATGCCGACATTTCTTTCATAAATGACATGATCGACCCGGCGTATATGAATGAAGAACCAGAGGAGGTGATCGCCTTCGGATACCCGCAGGAGGCCGGTGCATTGCCGGTGTTTTTTTCACGGCAACAGTCATTGCGCGGCCGCGTCAATCCGGCAGGATTCGCAGAATATGATTCATCCATCCGCAGGCAGCATCCACGCGCCTCCGAGCAGGCGATCTCGATTGTGACGGGGACATCAAGGTATTATTATTTCATCCGGCCTTATGCAGCACAGGGTTATTCCGGTGCTCCGGTGTTTGGGAAATACCGGACGACTTCGAATGAGGTAGTGTATAAGTTCGCGGGAGTGATCTTTGGCGGGCAGCCTTCAACGAAGCAAACATGGACTATAAAGCCGGAGGTGGCGTTGGAATACCTGGGAACCGTTGCGCGCAATCCCGAATCCTCGGGAGCAGAGTGAGCAACAAAATCCAAATTAAAAATGAAAAATTAAAGAAAGCCAGTGGCTATCCAGAACCAGCACCCAGCTCCCAGCACCCAGTTCCCAGCACTCCCCACTCCACACTTCGCACTCCGCACTCCGCACTCCGCACTCTATTTCGGTTTATACTTCGCCTCATCCAGGATTTGTTTAGGAGGCACCTTCATGATGTCGGCGGGAGATAATTCCGGGTGTTTTTCTTCAAACTTTTTTATGATTTGCCAGCCGATCCAGGGCCCGATGTTGCCGGGTGAATATTCCTGTGGGAAAACATTCGTGAACGGGCCTTCGCCGATATAAGTCTGTATGGCGCGTGGATCGATCGTAAACAGGTTTTCATTCTTCACGATATAACTCCACATGAATCCTTCGTTTTCCCTGCACCATTGCAGTTGTGCAGCCGTATAGCCTGTTTTTACCGAGTCAGGATGACCTGGTAAAAATTTGTCGATCAGCCACCAGTATTTTCCTTTGCCAATCATGCGCTCGGCAAGTGGCAGCGAGCCGCTGTTATCGGGATGTACATCGTCAGCGATCAGTCTCATCACATCGGAAATAATGTATTCTTTCGAAAACCGTCGGCTTCGAAAGCGGGGTACGATATTATTAACGAATTCGGCATCGCGGTACCAACTGAAGTCTTTCCCGAGATAATATTGCAGGCTCACACCGAGCAGGTCAGGGCCGATAAAATTCGGCGTGTAATCACCATTCTGCATCCTTGCCATATCGTTTGGTGAATCCATCGGCCCGACTATGGTTACGAGTTTTGATGGCAACTGGTATTCCGGGAAATAATATTTCACATACCGGAACGCGGTTTCAATTTCCTTACGTAACGGTTCTATATTTTTATAAATATCCTGAGCGCTGTCAAATACCGGTTTGTAAAAGCGATAGAACGCGTTGACAGCAGCGGGTTCGGAAAGCCCCGCGATTTGCTGCATAAATACCGGGAAGAACGCCGGATGTTTTTTTGCTACTTCATCCACACTCTGCACGGTATTGGTAGTATCGATGGCAAAGAAATCCTGGTCAAAGCGCTCAACCTGCAGCTTTACCTCGATGCCGGATATATCCGGTTTTGATTTGTTGCTATTGCAGGAGCACACTAAGAAAGCGCTGACAGCCAGTAGGGGAAGAAAATTTTTCATGATAGATAAAAACGGGCGCAGGTGGTTTTTGTTGCCCGCGTCAGCGGTAAAAATACATTCACTTAAATTTGAAATATGAAGATAGCATTAGCCCAGCAGAATTATCATATCGGCAATTTCGAAGAAAATCTCAGGAAGATAGTTGAAGGAATTGATCGCGCAAAGGCAGATGGTGCAGACCTGGTCGTCTTCTCTGAGCTATGTATCTGTGGCTATCCTCCGCGGGATTTCCTGGAGTTCAGTGATTTTATCAATAAATGCTATGAGGCTATCGATCAGCTTTGTGCACATGCGGGTGATATTGGTGTGCTGATCGGCGCGCCGGCGAGGAACCCTGCAGTGGAAGGCAAAGATCTTTTCAATGCAGCTTTCCTGTTGCACGAAAACAAAATTGTGGCGGAGGTCCATAAGACGCTGCTGCCAAACTATGACGTGTTCGATGAGTACCGTTATTTCGAGCCGGCGAACGAGTGGAAAGTGGTTTCGTTTAAAGGACATCGGCTGGCTATCACCATTTGTGAAGATATATGGAACATGGGTGATAACCCGTTGTACCGTGTAACACCGATGGAAGAATTGAGCAGGCAGAGCCCGGATGTGATGATCAATCTCTCGGCCTCACCTTATAATTATGCACAGGATATCGTGCGTAACAGCATCGTGAAAGCTCATACCCTGAAGTATAAGATGCCAATGCTGTATTGCAATACTGTTGGTTCGCAGACTGAGATCGTATTCGACGGTGGCAGCCTGGTTTATGATATAAACGGGCGACAGGTAAAAGAGATGAATTATTTCTCTGAAGACTATGGCGTGTTTGACCTGGCTGCACTTACCACCTTTGTGCCTGTGGAAGAGGATATTCCCTCACCGGTTTATTTCTCGGCGGCTGATGTTGGTGTCGGTGAAGACACGATCCGTTACCTGGTGAATGAAAAAAATATAAGCGAGATACACCAGGCGCTGGTATTAGGGATCAGGGATTATTTTTCAAAAATGGGTTTTAAAAAAGCCATTCTTGGATCCTCAGGGGGAATTGACAGCGCGGTAACACAGGTGCTGGCTGCGGAGGCGCTCGGCGCAGAGAATGTAAGAGCCGTGCTGATGCCATCGCATTATTCCACCTCGCACAGCGTGTCGGACGCTGAATTATTAAGCCGGAATCTTGGTACGCCTTATGACATTGTACCGATCAAAAATATTTACGACAGTTTCCTCCATGAGTTAAAGCCCATCTTTGGGGATCTTCCTTTCAGCATTGCTGAAGAAAATATACAAAGCCGTACGCGCGGCAATCTTCTCATGGCTATCGCGAATAAGTTCGGTTATATCTTATTGAACACGTCCAACAAAAGCGAGCTGGCAACGGGCTACGGAACACTCTATGGCGATATGGCCGGCGGCATCGGTGTTTTAGGTGACCTGTATAAGATGCAGGTATATGCACTGGCTGCGCATATCAACAGGGAAATGGAAATTCTGCCGGCAAATATCATCACCAAGCCACCTTCTGCCGAACTCAGGCCGGAGCAGAAAGACAGCGACAGCCTTCCCGACTATGACACACTTGACCGGGTTCTTTACCAGTACATCGAGCTGCGCAAAGGTCCCCGCGAGATCATCGATGCGGGTTATGATCCTGCGCTGGTGACGAGAGTCCTGAAACTCGTGAATACAAATGAATACAAGCGAAACCAGTTTTGCCCCATCATTCGCGTAAGCAATAAAGCGTTTGGTGTAGGCAGACGCATGCCGATCGTAGGGAAATACCTGTCGTGATACGTAAAAAAAGCCCGAAACATCCGAAGATGCTGAAGGGGCAGGGTTCCGGAAACCGCGTAAAAAGCCATTATTTACAGGAGATTATGAAGAGCGGCAGATAATTTGCTTCTTTGTAGTTCGTATTTTGTGTATATAAATAAATCCCATGTTTAAAACAGCGGAAGATATCCGGCAACTCAATGAGCGGATCAGTCATGCAGGACAATTCACCGACAAGTTAAGAGAGGAAGTAGGCCATGTGATCGTTGGGCAAAGTCATATGCTGGACAGGTTGCTGATCGGGTTGCTGAGTAATGGTCACGTACTACTGGAAGGTGTGCCTGGCCTGGCAAAAACGCTTACGATCAAATCGCTTGCCACGGCTGTGCATGCGCATTTCAGCCGGATACAGTTTACTCCCGATCTGTTGCCTGCGGATGTGATCGGTACGATGATCTATAACCAGCAGAAGCATGAGTTCGTTGTGCGCAAGGGTCCCATATTTGCCAATTTCGTGCTGGCAGATGAGATCAACCGGGCGCCTGCAAAAGTTCAGTCTGCACTACTGGAAGCGATGCAGGAGCGCCAGGTAACGATCGGTGACTCGACATATAAACTTGATGAGCCGTTCCTGGTACTAGCCACCCAAAATCCCCTGGAGCAGGAGGGTACCTATCCACTTCCGGAAGCGCAGGTGGATCGCTTTATCATGAAAGTAGTGGTGGATTATCCCAAAATGCATGAAGAGCAGATGATCATCCGGCAGAATGTACAGGGTATAAAACCGGAGCCGATTCGGCAGGTTGTTTCTGTGCAGGAGGTGATCAATGCAAAGGATCTTACGCGCCAGATATACATGGATGAGAAAATAGAGCAGTATATCCTCGATATCGTCTTTGCAACAAGATTTCCGGAGAAATATGAGCTTGATAAACTGAAGCCACTTATTTCATACGGTGGCAGTCCGCGTGCAAGCATCAACCTGGCCCTGGCTGCAAAGGCGCAGGCATTTCTCAACAAGCGCGGCTTCGTGATACCGGAAGATGTGCGCAGCATTTCAAAAGATGTACTGCGGCACAGGATCGGGCTGACGTATGAAGCCGAAGCGGAGAATGTAAATGTGGAAGAAGTGGTAGAAGAGATCATCAAGAAAGTCAACGTGCCATAAATCGTTACCTGTTTGCTGACAACCGCAGAAATAATAAAAAAGGTAAGGGCGCTGGAGATCAAGAGCAAAAAGATCACGACGGACCTTTTCACCGGGGAGTACCATAGTGCTTTCAAGGGGAAGGGTATGTCGTTCAAAGAAGTCCGCGAATATGCTGCCGGGGATGATATCCGTTTCATCGACTGGAATGTATCTGCGCGCCTTGGGCATCCCTACAGTAAGGTGTTTGAAGAAGAGCGCGAACTGACTGTTATGCTGCTGGTTGATATCAGCGCAAGTTCTTTGTTTGGCAGTGTACATGCCCGCAAGCGGGACATCATTACGGAGATCGGTGCCGTGTTGAGTTTTTCAGCGGTGAACAACGCTGACAAGGTAGGTGTGATATTTTACAGCGATCGCGTGGAAGCATATATCCCGCCAAAAAAAGGGCGTCAGCATGCATTGTATATTGTGCGGGAACTATTGAGCAAAGAGCCAAAGGGTACAGGAACTGCCGTCGCTACTGCATTGCGTTATTTTAATAATGTGACCCGTCAGAAAAGCATAGCATTTGTGCTGAGTGATTTTATCGATGCCAATTACCAGGATGCATTGAGGGTGGCGGCGAAAAAGCATGATGTGATCGGATTACGGATATATGATCGTATGGACATGTCATTACCGAATGCTGGCCTGTTGCAGGTGAAGGACGCGGAAACGGGCGCGACCCGTTGGGTGGACAGCAGCAGCGAGTTTGTGCGAAACAGCTACCAGCAGGAGTTTTTCCGTGTTACGGATTACAGCGCGCAATCATTTAAAAAAGCAGGCAGTGACCTGCTGCATATACGAACCGGGGACGATTATGTAAAAGTTTTACAACGATTTTTTCTCAGTAGAAACAAATGACCACATTATACAGGCTCACTATTGAATGAACAGGAACCTTTTTCATATCACTCTCTCGTTTGTATTTCTCCTTCTCTTGCCGGTGATCGTTCTTTCACAGGAAAGCACGGAAGTAAAAGCTTCTGTGAACCGGTCAGGCATTCTTATCGGCGAGCAGATAGAATTACGGCTGGAAGCTGATATACCAGAGAATTCACCTATCCGTTTTTTCCGGATTGATTCGCTTCCGCATTTCGAGGTGCTTGAGCGCCGAAAGATAGATACATCCAACACGGGCCGCGGTACGGTCCTGAGCCAGGTATTGTACATTACCAGTTTTGATTCGGGCCGATGGGTATTGCCGGCACTGACGCTGGGCGATAGTATTTTCACCGATACCATTCCCATCGATGTTGGATACACACCCATGGATACGAGCAAACCTTATAATGATATCAAGGATATCATTGAGGCGGAGGCGGAAGAAAAAAAGCAACCCTTCCAATGGTGGTGGATTGTGGCGGGAGCGGCCGCACTAATTATATTACTCATCCTGGTATTCCGGAAAAAGAAGCCAGCAGCACCACCACCGCCAGCGCCTCCCATTGATCCATATAAAGAGGCGATGGAAGGGCTTGAGAAGATCAGGCAGGAAAGCCCCGAGCGGAAAGTATACTACACGAAACTGATAGATATATTCAGGCTTTATGTAGATAAGAAAAAATCAATTCGCTCCCTGCAGGAAACCACTGGCGACCTGGTGGCGCAACTGAAGCAGACTGATTTGCCGCCAGCCTTACTGGACCGGCTAGCTGCTTCGATGCGAATGGGCGATATGGTGAAATTTGCCAAAGGCGTAACAACCCCGGAAGACGATAAGCAGATATTTGATGCGGTAAAAGAGTCGATCACTTATTTGGAACAACATTGACATGCTGTACGACTGGCTGAAAAATATGAATTTCCTGTGGCCGGAGAACTTTATGCTCTTCGGACTCATTCCCCTGCTGGTCATCCTCTATATCCGCAACAATGACCGCGGCCAGGCGACGATAAAGGTATCAAGCACGCAGTCGTTCCAGGTCACCACATTCCGTCAGCGGTTAAGGCATCTGCCATTCATTTTGCGCCTGCTGGCCATATCAGCGCTGATCATTGCATTGGCCAGGCCGCAGGAAAGAAATGACCAGCAACAGACGCAGGGAGACGGAATCGATATCATGCTCTGCCTTGATGTGAGCGGCAGCATGGGTTCGCGTGACATACAACCTTCCCGGATGGAAGTGGCCAAGGCCGTTGCGGACGAGTTTGTGCGTGGGCGTCCGATCGATCGCATTGGCCTGGTTATTTTTTCCGGTGAGGCATTTTCGCAGGTACCATTGACCACCGACAGGAACACGTTGCTCACGCAATTGCAGAATCTCGAAAGTCGCCGCTATCTCAAGGATGGCACAGTGATAGGCGAGGGGCTGGCAACTGCGGTGGCGAAACTCACCGAAAGCGATGCCAAGAGTCGCGTGATCATCCTCCTCACCGACGGAAAGGAAGATGCACCGGATACCCGGCTCATTGATCCGCTGACGGCGCTTGAGATCGCCAAGTCGCAACAAGTAAAAATATATTCCATAGGCATGGGTGCCAGACCAGCCAATGTTCCGGGTCCGGGAGGACAGCCTAATCCTGCGGCTGATTTCCTGGATGAGGATCTGCTCCGGCGAATGGCCAATGAAACGGGCGGCAAATATTTCCGGGCAACTGATCGTGAAGGACTCCGCAATATTTACCGTCAAATTGACGAACTGGAAAAGTCGAAGATCGATGTTCTGTCATTCAAGAAGTACCGCGAGCTTTACCTGCCATTCCTGCTTACTGCACTTGGATTCATTTTCCTGGAACTTTTGCTGAAATTTACCGTGTTTAAAAAATTCCCATAGGGATTACCTGCTCAAGTATAACTGATGAAAGGAACCGTGTATAAGTCAACAGGTAGCTGGTATATCGTCAAGGACGAAAGCGGCCATTGGCACAATGCCCGTATGAAGGGTGTATTCAAGATCGATGATATCACGAGCACCAACCCCGTTGCCGTGGGCGACTGGGTGGATATTGCTGTGGAGGATGAGGCAGAGAAGACGGCAATGATCACCGCTATCCATGCGCGTTCCAACTATATCAACCGGCAATCGCCCCGGTTCAAGCACCAGCATCATATCGTGGCGGCAAACCTGGATCAGTCCTTGCTTGTTGCCACGTTGAAGGAGCCGCGTACATCACAGGGCTTTATAGATCGTTTCCTTGTCGCATCGGAGATGTATCATGTCAGGCCAATCGTTGTCTTTAATAAGTCGGACCTGTTTCGACAGAAAGAAATGGCCAGGTACGAGGAATGGAAGGCAATGTATGAAGCAGCGGACTACCGTGTTTTCCTGACGAGTACGGTGGAAAAGAAAGGGATTGATGAGCTGATGCAGGCGTTGATCAACAAGATCACACTTATCAGCGGCCATAGTGGTGTTGGCAAATCTTCTTTGCTGAATGCATTGCTTCCGGACCTGAAATTAAAAACGCAGGGGATCAGCGGCTGGAGCGGAAAGGGGCAGCATACAACCACGTTTGCGGAAATGTATGATCTCCCGGGAGGGGGCAGTATCATCGATACTCCCGGCATGCGCGAGTTTGGACTGGTGGACCTGGAAAAGCAGGAAGTTTCGCATTATTTCCCTGAAATGAAGGACAGGCTGGTCGAATGCCAGTTCAACAATTGCCTCCACATCAATGAGCCTGGTTGTGCGATCAAGCAGGCGGTGATGGATGGAGAGATCAATGAAGACAGGTATGTCAGCTATGTGAACATCCTGGAGTCCCTGGAGGCAAAAAGCTATTGATGCTAGGCAGTCAGTCGGTTTTCTTCGTTCGGCATTCTGCCAGCTATCAGTGATGCCAGTTCCACCACGGCCTTGTTGTCCTTGTGCATGGCATCCCGGGCTTGCGTGGGGAAAACAGAAATACCGTTGTAAATATTGTAATGCAGGGTAAGCTGATGACCCTTGTAGCGGAACTCCCAGTTGATGGAGTCAAATTCATCTTCCTTGTGGGTGAATTTCAGTTTGAGATCATCATTGATCACGGCGGCCACTTTGTAGAAAAGGCGGAGCGTGCCACTGTCTGAAATGACAGCTTCCGTGTTGCCGAAATTGGTTCGTAGGGTAAGGCCCATAGTAATTTATTTATACGGTGACTGGCTTTACTATAGGACTTGAACGAAGGCGAAAAAGCTGCGTAGCGCAATTAATTTCTGAACTTCTTTGCTTTGCGGGCGGCTTTTTCAGCATCCGGGTCGCCGCTTACCAGCTTCTCCGCTCCAACGTTCTTCCCATTGGTTCCGCAGCCGTATTTAGGTTTAAACAGGTTGCAGGAGGAAACGAACAACATGAAGCAAAGCCCGAGGGTAATGAGGACCAGGTTTTTTAATGCATTTTTCATAATGATAAAACGAATGTACCCCGAAATAATTGCCGGTGAAATAGTAAAAATACTGTAAGTCACAGCACGCTGAGTATCACTGTTTCACGCCAAGACGCAAAGCAGGCAAAGGCGCTAAGACTATGCGTACTTTGTTACTTTACAACTTTGCGTGAAACTCATTTGAACCACCCGGAATATTTAATATAGTTCTCCGCAATCCGGTTGATCTCGCCATTGATCAGCTCCTGCGAAATGTCCTTCACCTTTTTTGCCGGAACACCGGCGTAGATGCTTCCGGCCTGGCAGTGAGTATTCTCCAGCACTACCGCTCCCGCCGCTATGATCGTGTTGCTCTCGACTATGGCATTATCCATCACAATGGCGCCCATCCCGATCAACACATTATCATGGATGGTACAGCCATGGACGATCGCGTTGTGACCGATCGATACATTGTTGCCAATGGTGGTGCCATATTTTTGATAGGTGCAATGAATGCACGCACCATCCTGGATATTTACCTTATTGCCAATTTTGATGAAATTGACATCACCTCTCACCACAGTGTTAAACCATACACTGCACTGATCGCCCATGACCACATCACCCACAATGGTGGCGTTTGGTGCAAGAAAACAATCAGTACCAAATACGGGCAGCTTTCCCGCGACCGGAAGTATCAGCGACATAGAAAAAAATTGATTGAGCATCGAAATTATAATTCTTTTGCCCGTTTTAGGGCACTTCGCATCTTTGCTGAAAGAAAACCTTGAACCAGCGGGAATTATTTTTGAGACATGTAGCACAAACATCCCCGGCGCCGCTGGCACTGGAGATCGTGAAGGCAGAAGGCGCAGAACTGTTTGATGTGAATGGCCAGTCTTATATCGACCTGATAGGTGGTATAAGTGTGGCAAATGTTGGTCATCGGCATCCTGCAGTGATTGCCGCCATTCATCAACAGCTTGATGCCTATTTGCATGTGATGGTTTATGGTGAGTTCATTCAAAGTCCGCAGGTACAATACGCACAGCATCTTATCGGGCAACTTCCCTCCACTTTGAACAGTGTCTACTTTACCAACTCCGGGGCGGAAGCTGTCGAGGGCGCGATGAAACTGGCAAAACGTGTGACGGGAAGAACCGGGATCATTGCCTTTAAAAATTCTTATCACGGCTCCACCCAGGGTGCGCTCAGTATTATAGGCGATGAATACTGGCGCAACGCCTATCGCCCGCTATTGCCTGGAATATTACATGAAGAATATGGGAGCCCGCAGGCGATTGTTGCGGTCAGTGAACAGATCGCGTGCGTGATCGTAGAACCTTTGCAGGCTGAAGCTGGTGTGAAGTCACCGCCACCAGGATGGCTTGGCGCACTTCGGGAAAGATGTTCAGAGACGGGCACGCTGCTCATCATAGATGCGATCCAGACAGGATTCGGCCGGACGGGAACAATGTGGGGTTTTGAACAATCGGGGATTGTTCCTGATGTATTGTTGTTGGGAAAGGCACTCGGTGGCGGCATGCCGTTGGGGGCGTTCATCACTGATGTGGAAAAGATGAATCAGCTCGCTTCTATGCCTGTGCTTGGCCACATTACTACTTTTGGCGGTCACCCGGTATGTTGTGCTGCCGGGCTGGCGGCGATGAAGGCATTGGAGGATGAAGCGTTGATGGCCGGCATTGATGCAAAAGCCTCGTTGTTTCGTACGCTACTGGTTTCTCCCGCAATAAAAGAGATCCATGCAAATGGCTTGTGGCTGGCGGTGGAGTTTGGTTCGTTTGAAATAAACAAACATATCATCGACAGGTGTATCGCGCATGGAGTATTGACCGACTGGTTCCTGTTTGCACCAAACTGCCTGCGCATTTCGCCACCGCTGGTGATCGATGAAGCGCAGATAAGGAAGGCCTGTGCAGTGATACTCGACGCAATCGCCAGCCTGCCCTAGCTTACGGCCTTGAACAGGATGGCTGCAATGATGGCTCCGGTAACCGGTGCCAGCACGGGGATCCAGGAATAGCTCCAATCGCTGCTTCGTTTGTTTCTTATGGGCAAAATGAAATGGGCGAGTCGTGGCGCCAGGTCCCGCGCAGGATTGATGGCATAGCCGGTTGGTCCTCCCAGAGAAAGTCCGATACCGAGCACAAGAAGGCTTACCGGAAGCGCATCGAGTGCACCGAGTGAGCTTGCCGACTTCGACATGGCGAGTGCGCCAAAGACGAGTATGAAGGTGCCTACAATTTCTGTTATGAAATTATTTACCGGATTCCGAATGGCAGGACTGGTGCAGAACACGGCCAGCTTAAGGTCTTTGTCATCTGTTGTGTCAAATTGTTGTTTATACGTTATCCATACAACGACTGCACCGAGGAACGCTCCGAGAAATTGTGCAGCCAGGAACGTTGGAATGAGCGACGGCTCAAAATCTCCAAACAGACCGAGGGCTACAGTGACTGCAGGATTGAGATGCCCGGCACCACCCAGTTTGTTGGAGGCAAATACTCCCAGGAATACAGCCATTGCCCAGCCAAATGTAATGACGATCCAACCGCTGCCTTTTCCTTTTGAGTTATCAAGTATAACGTTTGCAACAACACCACCACCCATGATGATGAGTAATGTGGTGCCAACAAGTTCTCCGATAAATGGGGACATGATTTTATTGTATGAGTGAATGATCGTGTATCAGTTCAGGGTTATTTCTCTTCGCTCCAGGCTCTGGCCGCGCGGATAGCCCGTTTCCAGTCGCGCTGAAGTGCGCTGCGATTATCAGGGCTCATGCCCGGGTGGAATTTCCGGTCTTCTTTCCAGTGAATGCGCAGCTCATCCATATTTTTCCAAAAACCAACTCCAAGACCTGCCAGGCAGGCGGCTCCGAGTGCGGTGGTTTCTGTGACCTTTGGCCGGATGACGTTTGTATCAATGACGTCGCATTGAAACTGCATGAGCTGATCATTCACCGTTGCTCCGCCATCCACTCTTACTTCCAGTATGGGAAGCCGGGCATCTGCCGCCATGGCATGCAGGAGGTCCATCGATTGAAATGCGATGCTCTCAACGGCAGCCCGTGCGATATGTGCGTCTGATGTGCCGCGCGTGATTCCAACGATGGTGCCACGGGCATGTTGGTCCCAGTAGGGCGCGCCAAGGCCGGTAAAAGCCGGAACGAAATAAACCCCGCCATTATCACTGACCTTACCTGCAAGGTTTTCTATGTCACCTGAACGTTGAATGATACGGAGCCCATCCCGCAGCCATTGCACCACTGCGCCGCCAATGAACACGCTTCCTTCCAGTGCGTAGTGAACCGTGCCGTTCAGTTTCCAGGCGATGGTGGTGAGGAGGTTGTTTGCGGAGCGTACAGGTGTTGTGCCGGTATTCATCAGCATGAAGCAACCTGTACCGTAGGTGTTCTTGACCATGCCGGCTTCGGTGCACATTTGTCCGAACAATGCAGCCTGCTGATCGCCGGCAATACCCGCAATGGGGATCGAATGACCTGTGATGCCGGTGTCGGTATGTCCATAAACTTCTGCACTCTCCCGGACTTCGGGAAGCATGCTCCGGGGAATATCAAACAATGCAAGCAATTCGTCGTCCCAGTTCAGTTGATGTATATTATAGATCAGGGTTCGGGAGGCATTGGACGGGTCGGTGGCATGCACCCGGCCATTCGTCAGTTTCCAGATCAGCCAGGTGTCTATGGTGCCAAAGCATAGGTCGCCTTTGGCGGCAGCTTCCCGAGCACCATTCACATTATCCAGTATCCATTTGATCTTGGTTCCTGAAAAATAGGCATCTGTGACCAGTCCGGTCTTATCCGCGATCTTATCGGCGGTGCCGTTCTGTCTGAGTGAATCACAATATTCTGCAGTGCGCCTGTCCTGCCATACGATAGCATTGTATACCGGCTGATGCGTATGGCGGTTCCAGACAACCGTGGTCTCCCGCTGGTTGGTGATACCGATGGCGGCAATGTCGCGCATGGTGATACCGGCTTTCAAGATAGCCTCTGTGGCAACACCTAACTGGGTACTCCATATTTCATTGGCGTCATGTTCGACCCAGCCGGGCTTAGGAAAAATCTGCGTGAATTCTTTTTGTGCAATGGCAACGATCGCCGCGGTGCGGTCGAAGATAATGGCTCGGGAACTCGTGGTGCCCTGGTCGAGCGCCAGTATGTATTCAGGCATGGCAAACAATTATATCGAGCAACTGGCTCTAATGATAAAAACAAGATAATGATTTTATCGCGACAAGTTTGTGGGTTGATTCGGGTGAGCTGGCAGATATTGAATGGCGAGTTTCCTGAATTCAGCCAGGTCTTTTTCTTTCCAGTCTGCGTCACGATCCAATAATTGAGCTAAATACTCATTTACCATGGGAGCGATACGCAAGGCCTCAACAGCATCGAGCAGTAAGGCGCGGGTTCTTCTTGCCAGAAAATCTTCAGTGGTGCGGCACATTTCGTAGTCCACTGCCCATTTTACCTGCTGCCGGTGTACAGGGATTCTTTTGCTGTACCACCCGTCTGTGTCGTTTTCTATTGCATCCATCACACGGTGATAGTCTGATCCATAAAAATAGAGCGGGTCCTCTGTCGGCCGATTTTCCTTTGATCCATGAATGGCCAGGTTTGCCGTGTTGCTGGTGGTTGGAGTCAGCCGGAGTTCTTTTTCGATGAGGTCAACTGTATCCTCGCCCATCTTCCGGTATGTGGTCCATTTGCCACCAAGCATTGTAAACAGCCCGGAGCCGGATGCTACGATTTTATGGCTTCGGGAAATCTCCTTTGTTTTTTTCTGCCCCTCTGCCGGTGCGGCCAGCGGGCGCAGGCCGGCGAATATGCTGCGAATGTCAGCGCGGGATAAATTCAGCGAGAGGTAAGCATTGGCGGTTGCAAGGATAAAATCGATCTCTGTTTCCAAAGCCAACGGGTCGAGGGATATGTCTGCCACGGGCGTATCGGTGGTTCCTATCAACAGCTTATCATGCCAGGGCACGGCAAACAATACCCGGCCATCACTGGTCTTCGGGATCATCATCGCTTTGCGGGATTGATAGCGGTCCCTGTCGAACACCAGGTGTACGCCCTGGCTGACCGTTATTGTAGGTCGCGCTTCCGGTCGGTCAAGTTGGAGTATTCTGTCAACAAAAACACCGGTGGCATTGATGACGGCACGACAATTTACATTGTAGCTGGTTCCGGTTTCGGTGTCGACGAATTCAACTCCGTTAATGGTTGAACCGGTTTTGATAAGTCGGGTTACCCTGGCATAGTTTATACAGTGGCCGCCGTTTTCAACCAGGGTCTGTGCAAGGTTCAGGGCGAGCCTCGCATCATCAAACTGGCCATCATGGTAGACAACACCGCCATGCAGGCAATCCGGTTCGAGGGCAGGGATCGCCTGCAGAACCTGTCGGCGGTTGATAAACCGGGCATGGCCTAACCGTCTGCGGCCTGCGATAGCATCGTAGATCTTGAGGCCGAGTGTATATTTTATTTTTTCCCAAAAAGAATATACGGGTACTATGAACTGCATGGTATGCACAAGGTGGGAAGCGTTTTGCAAAAGGCTGGCGCGTTCGAGGCTGGCCTCACGCACAAGTTTGATATCACCCTGTGCAAGGTATCGTACACCGCCATGTACCAGTTTGGTGCTTTTACCGGATGTGCCTTTTGCAAAATCCTGTTGCTCGAGTAACAGTGTTGTGTAGCCCCGTGTGCATGCCTCGAGGGCTGCGCCGAGCCCGCTTGCGCCCCCACCGATGACGATGATATCGACCTGGGTCGGAAGGTTTGAGAGGATGTGGGGTCTTGTATGGAAATTAAGTTGCATTTTGAATTGGCATGCAGATCCCGAATTTCGGGAGCAAGGTGAGCAAAGAATCCGTACTCCGCATTCCTCATCCTACTCCGCTTCGCGCCGGCAGGCAGGCCCGCATCTCGCTTCGTGCACTCTATCCCTCTTTTTTTTCAAAAAAAAAGAGGCAAAAAAAACTGCGCTTCGGATCCAATGGGGGAATACGGCATAGTGATGCGCTAAAGCTGACGATGGCGCTTCGTCGAGCTATGTTAAGTAGTTACATTCTTCGGGCGCCCGCCAGCTTTGCCTTCGGCCGCGCATGTTATGCCGTATTCTTTTTCCCCATTGTATCCAAGGCGCGTCCTTTTGTGAAGTACCAGCACCCAGCACCCAGCACCTAGCACCCATTACCCTACCTCCGCTTCGCTCCAGCAGGCAGGCCAGCCATCCCGCATCCAGCATCCCGTCACGCAATCCCGAAGGATCGGGACGAGACTTCGGGAGCAAAGTGAGCAAAGAACGCAAAGAATCCAGCATCCAGCCATCCAGTATCCAGCCATCCAGTATCCAGCGATCCCGCATCCTGATTTAAGGGCCCTTCGACCCTTCGACAGGCTCAGGGCAAGTACGGCCATTCGCTACGCTCATGCGCTACTCAGGGACCAGGGCGTATTCTTCAATTAAGAATTAAAAAAGTGCCCCGTATCTCGAATCCCGCATCCCGCATCCGGCCCAGCACCCAGTACCCCGTCCCCAGGACCCTACCTCCGCTTCGCTCCGGCAGGCAGGCCAGCCATCCAGCATCCATCTGTCTCGTATCAGTCACTCTCTTCCTCTTTTTTTTCAAAAAAAAAGAGGAAAAAAAACTGCGCTCGGATCCAATGTGGGAATACGGCATAGTGATCCGCTAAAGCTGACGATGGCGCTTCGTAGAGCTATGTTAAGTAGTTACATTCTTCGGGCGCCCGCCAGCTTTGCCTTCGGCCGCGCATGTTATGCCGTATTCTTTTTCCCCATTGTATCCAAGGCGCGTCCTTTGTGAAGTACCAGTACCCAGTACCCAGTACCCAGTACTTAGCACCCAGTACCCAGTACCCAGTAC
>JAEZAM010000048.1 GCA_023430465.1 Bacteroidota bacterium
TGGATGACTGGATGCTGGATTTGGATGACTGGATGCTGGATAAGAAACCTTAGCCTCCACACTCCACACTCCACACTCCGCACTTGCATTACGGCTGGATATACACCACTGAATCCTTCAACAACCCCAGGTCCGTATTCCAGTATTTATCCAGCACTACGCGGAATGTATTCACGTTCGTCATACCGTCCGGCACAACACTATAATCACCATCGGAGAAGTAAACGGCACTGAGGTTTAGAAATTGCACATCCCGGGGAGTGGGCCGGCCGTTGCTGATACGCTTGCCATGATCACTTTGCAGCACAACTACCCGCGGGCGACCCGTATGTTTGGTATCTTCTGCCAATTCCCTGATCCATTTATTTGTATATGAGAGGAAGTCACGGTAAAGGCTATCCATGTGGATCGTATAATCAGTCATCTCTTCAGCTCGCGGGTTGCCCTGGCTGTCGGTAATGAATGGATTGTGCGGCATCATAAAGTGGGCGTAGACAAACCGTGGTGTGCCCTTCTCTGTTTCAAGCTCATCTTTCAGCCGGTTAAAATTCTTCTCGTACGCCTGCAAGGTCCGCTGGCTTTTACTGATGCCTGAAGTTGTGCTTCCCTTCTCCAGTCGGTTGTGGACATTCCACCAGATCTCTTTCTTCACCCTGCCATAAAGCGTATGCCGCCATAAAGCCAATTCCTTTTCATTGTCAAAATGTGACCCGCCCGGTGCTGGTGCACCTTCCAGATCCATCACACCAAGATTGAGTACGTCATAACCATTCTTGCTCAGCCATTCTGGTAGCCTCGATCTGTACACGGTGTATTGACCCTTCAACAGTTCAACCGGTATCGATGGCCTCCCTTCAAGATCGGTATGGTGATAATCCAGGTTAAGCGTAGCCGCTATTGAATGAGGGGTGGAGTTGTAGTTCGAGCGTGAACCTTTTACAACATGAAAGCTGTTTGCCATGAGTGTACTGTCCAGCGCCGAATTATCGAACTGAAAGTAGTCGTGCAGGGCGGAGCTCCCGGCATATTCATCGAATACGATATAGAAAATATCCGGATCGGTTTTTTTGTTTGCGCCTAAGCGTGGTTCGGCCAGCGGATTTTGAATGGCAAGGTCATTTCTCTTTAGCGTCCCGGACGCAACAAACAATACCGACTTGATGGCCTCAATAAATACAAAGACGGCGAACAAAATCACAAGAAAACTATACAGCCGGAGAGGGGAGGATACTTTTTTCTTCAGCATGATCAGGAGGAGTGAAAGGAGAACGGCTGCGAGTGGCAACGCGAACGTATAGCCTCCAGGCGATGAACCCGCGATAGTTCGCAGCAGATCGTGTATTGGTCCCCAAAACAAAAACAACAGGACAACAGCAGCAGCAAAGATTGTTGCCCTGATACGATCACGTAAGATCGGATAGGATGCAAGAAAAATGATAAGCCCCAATGCAGCGTACAGGAGAAAGTATTTCAGGATCATTCCGGCGCCGATGAAGCCGATATACTCATTGGCGATATTCCACGGGTAGAACGCGACTATCAGCGGCAAAGGCCAGGGAAAGCGTTTCCACATATTATCGCCGTTTGAATAAATAAAGTATCCGCCCCGAATCGCCGATTTCGGACTTATTGATCAGTGTGTAATATCTGAGAAATGCCTGTTCGAAATGTTCTTCAGAATAATCGGCGAACGGATGATCCTTACCAGCCCTCATCCTGATCACCAAAGGATCTGTGGCAGGTACGAATTCGATGATCAACAGCGATCCAAACTCTTTGAGCATCCCCGCAATTTCTTCCAGCGGGATATTCCGCCCGATAGCAATATGATGCACCAGTGCAAGTGCCAGTATGATGTCACGATTGATGCGTGATTTGAAATCTGCCCGCTCTTTATAATTCAACCCATTGCCCGGTGAGGCGTTGGCCAGGTCCAGCACCATCGGTTGGAGATGTGTGCTGTTGTTTTCCCTGATCTTTTTATATAGGCGATCGATGCAGTACGGATCAAGGTCAGCAGCTACTGTTTTTATTCCTCTTCTTGCCATCATCTCCGCAAACTCACCTTCATTCGCTCCCAGGTCTGCCCCCGTGCTGATGCCTGCAAACTCGTCGAGCCATTGCCCCACGAGTGTTTTCTTCTGTGGCAGATAATCCTGCCTCGATCCCGCATCTTCATAATAGTTCGACCACGTACTGTCCCTTTCTTTCAGTCTGCATTTTTCCACTAATGCTGTCAGGCTGCGCAGAAGGTTAGTCATCTTTGTTTTGGTAAACGCAGCAGGCGGTCCGGTCTTATCCCGTTTGCCTGTCTTGTATCTCGCATGGAGGAAAATATGGAGGTAAATATGCAGGTTGAACTTTGCCCTGGTCGGCAACATTTCACGAACGATCTCCAGCGGAATACCATCCGGCCACGCCAAATGAAGCGGATGCAGCGGCTGCTGCTGGTAATGCATCAACAGCAAGGGGCCGAGGAAATTTTCACAAAACTGGCGATACGCTATCCAGGGCCTTTCGCTGAAGCGATCGAAGGAGAGCGTATCGATGAATACCATCCGCCCCTGATGCCACTGAACGTTGTGCGGCGTTGCATCTTTAAGCACCATGTCATGTTCGAGCGCAGTTTGCATGGTTTGCAAAGTCAGCAGGGCAGCGTCTTTCAGCATTTGAAAAGACCATTCGTACGGATAGGTAACTACGTCAAGCTGCTCCGGTCGGATCACGACATAGGCGTCAGGCGTTACACCTTTTTCGCTGGTGGTGACATGTGGCAAAAGAAAACCTTTTGCTGTCAAGGCATCGTAACATCCGTTGCTGTGGAGATACTCGAACGTATTTTTATAAAGGGTATTTACCTGCCGGAAAACAATCCCATCCCTGCTAAACACAAAACCTGCCGGGTCACGGTAGGAGGCAGGATGGCGGTCAAAAGCAGGCACTATCATTCCGCGGAATTAGGTTCCTTTTTCTTTTTCCTTGTAAATAATGATACGATGTACATCCGGATGTTTTTTAAGAACATTGCGATCCCCAGTATGCCTGCCACAATTGCCTGTACCAGCATACTTCCGCTTCCCGGGTCGATGTACATCATTTGCGCGATCATAAATAACTCAGGTTAGTATCCGGTGTCAATGTCAGCAACGTTTCATACATCAGCCGTATGGTATTTTCGATATCATCGCGGTGCAACATCTCCACCGTTGTGTGCATGTAGCGAAGCGGTATGGAAATCAATACAGAAGGGCAGCCATCATTGGAATACGCAAAGCTGTCTGTGTCGGTGCCGGTACTGCGACTCAGTGCACGCCACTGAACGGCAATATTTTTATCAGCAGCTACCTTTTCCAC
This sequence comes from Bacteroidota bacterium, assembly GCA_023430465.1. Taxonomy (GTDB): domain Bacteria; phylum Bacteroidota; class Bacteroidia; order Chitinophagales; family Chitinophagaceae; genus JAEZAM01. The sequence continues at coordinate 3,355 of JAEZAM010000048.1, forward strand.
CAGGGCCAGCAGCTTGTTGTGTACTGCGGGTGCGTAGGATAGCGAGGGGCCTTTGCCGCACCAGACATCGCCTTCAATATTCTTATTGATCATTGGCGTGCTGGTATCATGTGTCACATCCGTCACGATGGCGATGTTTGGTTTAATGCGACGGGCGATCATCTCTGCCCCGCGCAGACCAATTTCTTCCTGCACGGCATTCACCACGTATAGCCCGAAAGGCAATTTCTTTTTGTTTTCCTTCAACAACCTGGCTACTTCAGCGATCATGAAACCACCAACACGGTTGTCAAATGCCCGCCCGATATAATTCCCATTCGCCAGTTCGTCAAAGCCATCCTGGTACGTCACTACTGCACCAATATGAATACCCAGGTCCTCCACCTCTTTGCGGTTGCGCGCGCCGCAGTCCAGCCAGAGATTGTCCGTGCGCGGTTGGGTTTCCTTAGCATCAGTGCCCACCCGTGTATGTATCGCAGGCCAGCCGAATACTGCTTTCACAGGACCTTTTTTACCATGGATCAAGACCCTCGATGCAGGTGCCGTCTGATGATCTACGCCGCCATTTCTTTTGAGGTAGATCAATCCTTCTGCGTTTACATAATTCACGAACCAGCTTATTTCATCCGCATGCGCTTCGATCACTACCCTGAAAGGATGATCAGGGTTGATAACTGCTACGGCTGTGCCATAGGGATCTACAAAATTTGAGTCTGTATAAGGCTTGATATAATCCAGCCAGAGTTTCTGTCCCCAGGTTTCGAAACCGACGGGGGAAGCGTTATTGATATAATTCCGGAGAAATTCCAGCGATCTGTCTGTTAGTACGGGTGTGCTGCGCGTTGCCGTTTTTTTTGGAGCTGCTTTCTTTGATGCTTTAGCCATAGTGAAAGAATAATTGAGATGGACAAATGTAGGCAAATTGATTTTTACAGCTCACCTGGCTAACGGATGAGCGTAACAGTTCCCTTGATGAAATATGGTTTATCCATATAATCCACCGCTTTCACCAGCCACACAAAGGTGCCGCTGGGCTGCTGCTGGCCATTCACCTTTCCGTCCCAGCCATGACCCACACGGGCTGTGGTAAACACCAGTTGACCCCAGCGGTTAAAGATGCTGAATTCCCGGTATTGTTTCATGCCCGCTACAACCGGAACAAGCAGGTCATTCAGGCCATCGCCATTTGGTGTAAATCCTGTTGGAACAAACACCGATGGTAGGGTTGCAAATACCCTGATCTTCATGTAAGCCGTGTCGGCACAACCCGCCACGTTGTAAGCGATCAATTGATACACCTGGAAGTTAACAGGTTCGTTGAATACGGCTACGGGGTTAGCAATAGTTGCTGATGACAGTGACTGCGGAGGGCTCCAGGTGTAGCTGTCGCCACCGGTGGCCGCAAGCTGCAACGGCTGGTTGACGACAGCAGTCGTATCATTTCCGGCATTGGCATGCATCTCTGGCAGAACGGTCACGAGCACCGTATCGCGGGCGGGTTTGGGACAACCCGAAGACGGGCGATAAGCAATCAGTTCAAATGCCGTTGTCAGCCTGGGATAGGCAGTGGTGTGCAACTGCGTTGGTGAAATCACCAGGTTACCGGGTGACCAGGATGTAGTTTCTCCATCCGATGTTCCCCTTAATGTCGCTGGGGAGGCATAACAAATCGTTGTATCACTACCAGCATCGGCCTGTGGGTAGGGGATTGGAGTGATGGCAATTGCGGCTGTTGCAGAACATCCGCCTATAGTTGCTGTAACCTCGTAAGCAGTAGTTACAGCCGGTATTGCGTAAGGTGATTGTTGCGTGGACGATGACACACCTGTCGACCAGAGAAATTGCAGGCCATCTGACCGCACCCTCAACTGCACAGAATCCCCGAGGCAGATTGTGGTATCGGGCATGGCTTCAAGTGTCACATGATCCACTACCCGAACGCGCACCGAATCAAGATTCCTGCACCCATCAATTTCCAGTGCAGCGAAATAAGTCGTGGTCACAGATGGAGACACTACTGGTGTTGCGCTGTTCGCATTCTGGATATTCGTTGCCGGTGTCCACTGAAGGTTGCCGCTAGCCCCGGATACCAGCATAAGTTGATCATTGATGCAGATCAGTGTATCGGTGAATGCAAGCTGAAGAGGTGGTTTGTCAAACACATCAATAAGCCTTGTTGCTGTATCCCTGCAGCCTTCAGTTGTTGTCACAACAAGCCGTACGTTTTTTATACCGGTAGTCGGGTAGACATAGGATGGATTTTGTAAAGTTGAAATATCTGCAGTCGTTGTCAATTCACCGAACTCCCATTTCCAGCTATTGATGATTCCTGTCAGGGTCGTCGACACGTCCGTGAATGTAGAACCATTGTCCCGGCAAAGTCCTGTTACATCAAACGCGGTGACCAGTCCCGGGTAAACAAACACCGGTGATGTAGTGCTGTCTGCACAATCCAGTCCGCGGTTTATAGCAAGCGTGATCGTGTAATTTCCATTAACGGGGAAGGTGTAATTGAGTTGCGCATCGACGGAAGTGTGGATGATCTCGCCGGCGCTGTTCTTTACGGTCCAATTTGTTGTTTCAATCAGGGGGCTCACCGCCAGGTTGTTTGCAACCAGTGTTCTGCTGGAGCGGCAAAGCATGTAATCCGGTTGCAGTCTCGCTGCGGCGATATTGCAGGAGGCAATATTTATCTGCAGGTCCTTGCGCTGTGTGGCAATCACCGTTCCATTGCGGATCTCGTCCACGCAGACCGTTACAACGTAGATGCCTGCAGCCGGAGCAATTCCAGTGATGAGGCCTGACTCGGCATCAATGCTGACCTGTTCGCCCAGCGGACTTGAGCCCGTGAACACCGGGGCATTATAGGGTACACTGGAATAGGGGGGATTGCCCGCTGGCACACCGTTTACCCCCGAGGTACTGCTTCGATAGGCCTGGCAGAATGAATACCTTAATTGGTCATTGTCATTATCACGCGCAGCGAATGAATAGGAAAAGAAATTATCGGCACAAACTATGACCAGGTCTGACCCGGTGAAGACGGCACTCTGGTTGGCGGCGTAATCGGTTGGCGGGATCTCGCAGGTATACGTAGCACCCACCTGGCCGCCTGCCAGGTTACTGATCCCCGAGATCCTGTAATTCACCTCGCTTGCGAATACATATCCAACAGGAGAAGGAGGGAGGGTGACACTAACTGAATAATAAGCCACATCATAGCAAACCGTTGGCGGATCGGTAATACAGGCATCTGTGTTGGGAAGAAAAATATTCTCCTGCCTGCTCATAGCCACCGAAAGGTCCTGGATACGGGAACCTGTGCCCCGCGTGAATATGGAGATGATGGCAGGATCAGGAAACTGCCGGCCCGAATTGCATCGCATGAATAATTTCAACGTAACGAAATATCGGTAATTGCCACCTTCCGTCGAAGTGAGGCTGTAAAACATTTCCCCGCCTGTGATATGATCCGCCCTTGCCGGAAAGGCATGGATGAGCAGGATCAACATGATCAACAGCGGTTTCATGGCAAAAGCTTGGGTGTATATGAATTTAATCAATTCCAGGGGTTTCCCCTGAATAGGTCCCTGAAATCTTGTGGGCTTTGGATTGAATCGGGATATCCGGGCAAAAGGTTGCCTTGACAAATTTTAACGAATCTGCCGACGCAGAATGGCTATTTTCGTAAGCCTAAAGAATACACTATGAAGTCGTTATTGCTCGCCATACTTTGTCTTCCCATTGCGGCTGCTGCACAGGATTGCAAGGTCATCACTGAAACGGATCCCTATACCAAAGAGACGAAGTTCAGCTCCGGGTTCATGAAGTTGCAGGGGGGGAGTGTAAACATTGAGGCAAACAGCCGCGAGATCGATTTTTTCTTTGTCATCCCCGGGAAATGTTTCACCGATGGCACTACCGGGCTGGTTTATTTTGAAGGCACAAAATCCCGTGCAACCATCCGGAATACCGGAACCATGAACTGCGAAGGGAATTATCATTTCACTTTCAGGAATTCTGCCGCTACAAATAATACGCTTAAAAAAATGGGCACAATGAAGATCAGCCAGTTTGTATTCAAGGGCTCAGACGATAAGGACGTCGTGGTAGAGCTGCTGCCTGATCAGCAGGAAGCGATCATGAAAGCCGCAGATTGTGTTACCACTACCGCAAAGACCCTGATCAAGCCCTGATAAACGATCAGTCGAAAATTTCATTCAGCACCGCCGCAAGTCGCAGGCCGCCCTTCAGCAATTGCTGATCCAGCATCTGCTGGTACTGGTAATTGTATTTGTAACCAAGTTTTTCCTCCGGGCGGGCAGACTCATAAATTTTATAGGCGAGCTGGTTGGATTCAAATGTCCAGTCTTCGAGTGTACCAGCCTGCAGCTCCTTTACTTTTTCTTTACCGGCGATATCAAGGTTTGCTGCATACTCCGTGTAGCTGTATTGCTGGAATTCCATGAGGCCACTATCCCACAATGAATGGAGATTGGTTTTTTTATCGAACCAGAAAACGGTGATCTTATTGCCGCCCTGGTCTTCACCACGGCCGACGTGAAGCGGCTGATGCAAGTCACCCATGAGATGAATGAGAAACCGCAGCGCAACCTGGCGCTCCTGTAAAGTTTTTGACTTATCGCCCAGTTCCTTCTTCATCGCATTGATCTGCGAATAAAGGTTGGTTCCTTTCATTTGCTTCAGCTCGGCGATATATTCTTCTTTGCCCAGTTTTCCGGATGCATTTACAAAATGCCAGTTGTATACATGATCCCAGGTGCTGTCAGATTTAATGAAGTCCATCCAGTTGGCCCACCATGCCAGCGACTCTTTTCCGATCAGTTTGCTGATCTCCTTTTTTGCTTTCTTTGAAAGATGGTTCTGTGCGATCTGTGCGATCGTACGGTGCCCTGTCACCCCCCAACTGAATGATGCATGGGAAAAGGCAAGAAAGAAAATGATCAACAGAGTTTTTCTGGAGGCACGCACAAAAACGTTTTGCATATCGGTGGTTTAGACCCCGCAAATGTAGCAAATCATTTTCTGCCTTATCGCCGGAAATAGAAGACGTAGGTATGCGCGCCGGAATAGATAAATCCTTTGAATCTGTTGGTGCCGGTAAACTGGATCCGCTCAAAAATCTCGGTACGTACATCCTGGGTAGTGAAGTTCACCGCGGTAATTTCCAACGTCTTGTTGCCATCATCGTTCACGCCGTACTGGCGACTGATATTCCAGCTTCCTCCATATACCTCACCGGCATCATTCACATAGCTTAGTGATCCATCCTCCTCAAAAATAAACTGCCCGCTGCGGAAGGGCAGGTTCCCGGTGTTGCCGCCAATGCCGCGGCGGTCAACATCCACGAGCCGCCAGGTACCGACTATACGGTCATTGTAATTTTTCAGGAAATCCTTGCTGCAACCGGCAAGTATAAGAAGTGAAGACAAAAGAGTAAAGTACAGTTTTTTCATATCACCCGATTTTATACTTCAAGTTTGCACATTTCCGGGTAATGCAGATCGGGGAAAATAAGTTTTAACCAAACCTTAGAATGCTTAATAGGGCGTTCCATGATCGGGAGGCAATGGCTTGTTTTCTTTTTCATCCTGTACATCCTCAGTTGCAGAGAATGCCCCGCCGGATCCGTCAGAATACAGCTCTTCACCCGGTGCGGCTTTATCCCCGTCGGCTGGTTTCGCAGGTTTATCTTCATTCGGGAGTGGGGGTTGTCCTTTTTTGTCCATAGCTGGCTTTATGTTTTTCTATAGAATTGTATGCCAGAAATTAACGTTTCAAAAGCACCCGGCTATCTAAATTTATAGTCTCACCTGAAACGCATTTATATGAAATCATATCGTTACCCAATTCTTACTGTCGGTTTCTTTGCCGTTGCTTTACTTCTTGTGTCCGTTGATGCAAGTGCGCAACGCGGCAGGTATCATCGCGGTCCGCGCGGCTATTATCGTCCTCACTATGCCCCTTCCCGGATGTATGTCAGCAGCCGGCCGTTCATCTCTGTTCAGTTTGGCGGAAATCCTTACCGTTATCAGCATGGATATTTCTACCGTCCTTATGGCTCGGGTTTCAGAGTGGTGATGCCACCCGTTGGTATCCGGATCAGCACCTTGCCTCCCGGCTATCGGCGCGTCTATGTAGGGCCGGATCCGTATTATTATTACAACGGGATCTACTATCGCTCTCCTGATCAACGGGAATATGAAGTAGTGGCTCCCCCACTGGGTGCAACGGTCAATGAACTTCCTCCCGGCGCCAAGGTCGCGGTGATAGATGGCCAGAAATATTATGAACTCGATGGTACTTACTACGAGGAAAGGATCAATGATCAGGATGAGCTGGAGTATACCGTTGTTGGCACAGACGGTGTGCTGAACACCGACGGCCTTCCCGAGTATGATGGCCCGCAGGTTGGAGATCGTTTTGATACGCTGCCACCCGATTCAAAGGCTGTGGTGATTCGTGGCGAAAAACTCTATTCCACACCTTCCGGCTTTTATTATAAAGAAGTGATGGAGGATAATAAGATCGTTTATGAGATCGTAGGTAAATAATTTTCCCTCTTTTGAGAGCCCGGTGCCTTGTGTGTTTGAGACCCGCAAGGCACCGTTTTTTATATCTGAACAATTTACTTTCGCAGGTGAGGCTTTATGTATATTATTGTAGCAATAATTTTAATCCTTGCACCGGTTTTCAAGGCTCCTCATATTCGTTATTCTGTTTGCCGCCAGTAAACCTGTGTGGGCAAGGCCGCGCAATCCCTTCCCGGACACGCTTGTCGTCAGTTCCGGTTCAGAAGCGCTGGCTTTCCTCGATAGCGTCGGCAACCTGGCTAAAAGTCCCCATTGGCCCAATGTGGACCCTGCGCTGTTCCTTGATAATCTTCGCACGTTTGCCACTTCACCGCTTCGTTTTTATGAAGGCAAATCAACCAATTTCTGCGCCTATTCAGCTATCACATATATTCCGCTGAATTATGATCCGCTCGGGTTCTCGCGTTTTATGGTCACGCTTTACAAAACGGGCAAGGCCAGGATGGGGAAAGTAAATTTCCGACCCAGCAAAGCAGTTCGCGAAGAAGCCGGCCTGTTGAAATACAAAGGTGCCCTGGATATCAGCCCGGCCGGGCAAGTCTGGTTCCTTTCACTGGCCGACAGGTTCAAGGGATACCTGAATATATTCAACCGTCACTTCGACAAAGGAGATGAGAATACGCTATGGGCCTCCACGAACTTTGCCAAATTCAACAGGATGGTTCGCCGGTTGTTTCCGCTGAAGGTAAAAGCCCGTGGCTCCGACCTGATCCGCCCATGGATCGGAAACCTGTACAATTTTCTGCACGAACGCAATGCAAAGGGACCTGTGTTCCTGTACCTGAATAACCGGCTGCTTTATAAGAAAAAGCATGTAGCCACTCGATTCGGCATCCCCACGCATTTCGTATTGCTGCTCGATATTTATAAGTCGGAAAATGGCCTCGTCAACATCGTGTATTGGGATTATGGTCGCAAGACGTTGCAGCAGGTGGAGCCGCGGCTGTTGCGAAAAATTATTTTTGGTATAAGCTGGTTTGAAGAAAGAAAATGATGCGTGTTGCAAACCATATCATCCCTTTCCTGTGCGTGGCAGTGATAGCGACTTCCTGCAGCTATTCTAAAAAGTTCACGCAGACCTATTACCAGGAAAACGAGGCCCTGCTCCAGTCCATACAGCAGCGATATAAAAAATTGTACGATAAACATCCTTTTGCACTGGAGATAAAGGACAGGAACAGGCAGCGCATCGGGCTGGAGATCATTACAGACAGCATCAAGTATATCTATAGTTTCGATGAACGCAGAGGTAACTTAAAGGATACATTGCGGAAATTCAGGTTTGATGAGAAAGCGGTGTCGGAGCTGATCAATGATATGCAAAAAGCGCATTGCACCTGGATTACCAATCTCGATTATTATGAAAAAGGCGAGAAGAAATACCTCGTTTTCCTGTCGGTCCGCCACAAAAAGCTGGAAGCCTTCCTGAAGCCTGAAAAATATTTTACCCTTGCATTCTTCGATCGACCCCAGCCATTTGACGAAAAACAACGTCTTTTGGACCGGCAGGACAAAAAAACACTTAGGCGGATCAATGGGGGCATTTTCCGCAAAATTAACAGTACAGTCTGTTATGCCATTGCGGCCAGTTTCCGTTGATCGTTTTGCAGTTGTCTTTCGATAAAACCCTTATAGCCTGTAAGGGCAACAGCCACTCCGGGTAGCTCAGCATAGGACATCAAATAAGTTGGGCCAATTATTTCTATATCTGATTTGTTTTCGTTATTTCGTATTCATATCGGTCTTATAAAAAGCCCGGTATAATCCAACCTTATGAGAGAGATCTTGCAAAGCACAGCAGGTGCTCAACTGCGAACAGCCATCAGTCTTAACGCACTCATGTGCGATATCTGCGCGACGTACATGCTGACGGCAAAACGTACGGATACGATGCTGATCAATGTCATCCCGGGTGAATTGTGCATCAACTGGGACCTGGCGGTGATCCGGCCTGTACTGGCGGAGGTTTTTGGAGCTGTGGTAAGCAATGCCCGCAATGGTTTGATCCATGTAAGTGCCGAGCGTTTCCGTGATACCATTTACCTGCAGATCCAGGAGCGCAATACGCAAAATGGCTATGCCCTGGCTTCCAGCCTTAAAGCGCTCGAGCCGCTTGCCGCCCTGGTGGAAGGCTACCTGGCAGTCAAAGGTCAACAGTCCCTGGTTACAACAATCACGTTCAGTTTCCCCGTGGCAGCCCCCGGGCCTTCGTATTTATGCTGAACACATAATAATATAAGATATGATCTCGCCCCGCTTGCGGGGCTTTTTTGTGCCTGTAAGTTGAGGTTGAGGTTGAGGTTAAGGTTAAGGTCAACGTTGAGACTGCGGGTAATTTTACGATTTCAGCCGATAGGGCCACTTACGGTGGATTTTCCTCCGCCTCACCCCGAAATGAACGGTGTCATCTTCACGAACCTACTATGTAAAAATACGGAGATTTTCGCGCAAAGGCGATGTGGTTGTATAGACAACTATTTTTGAAAATAATGGTTACCACCTATTGGTTTTCAGGGAAGTTGGTGGAGATATAATTTTTATTAATCTAAAATTTATTTGAAATCAATCGTTTAATTTTTCCTGTGGTTTTCCCGAAAATACTTCGGAAAATACTATAAATCACTGCGGTTTTTACCTTTCTTTGTTGTGTCATTAAGACACCATCTGTATCATGAAAACAACCAAATTAACCCGCATCGCCCTTTTTGTCGTATTCGTCCTCCTCAGTTTTGTCGCTCAAAGCCAGGTTAGTATCCAATCTAACACCGGATATAGCGTAGTAATCAATGTAGAGCCAAAATCAATCGAAGTTGCCTCCACCAACTGCCAGTGGGGTTATAACTATACAGTCAAGATGCACTACCAGGTAAAGTTTTACGGGAACAACATTCCTTCGTCCTTATATACGCTGCAGGGAACACTCGGTTGCGGATCAAACAGCCAGTTTTTCGATCTGCCAAACGCACAGGGTGCCGGCATGGTTTATACTGCCAATAGCTGGACGAGCATGACCAACTGCGCGGTAGCCACTCCGGCCAGCCTGGGTTGTAACCTGATCAATATCGAGATCGAGGCACCAGGCATCAGCCACCGGACTGTTACATTCGCTGCTCAGTCGGTGCTTTCTGTGGAACTCGTCGATTTCTCCGCAATCGTAAAAAATAACACAGTAGACCTGAAATGGGAAACTGCTTCTGAATCAAACAACGATTTTTATACCATCGAGCGTTCAGCAAACGCAACAGAATGGACAGCGGTTGCCACGGTGAAAGGTGCCGGAACCACTACTGCTACCAACAGATATGCGACTACAGACGCCAGCCCATTGAGTGGTACATCCTACTACAGGCTGAAACAAACCGATCGCGACGGTGCTTCCAGCTACTCTACTGTAAAGACTGTAAAAATCGCCGCAAATTCGTCTTCTTTATCAGTATATCCTGTGCCCAACGCAGGAAACGAGATTACGATCAACGGCCTGACTGATGCCACTAATCAAAATCTGCAACTCGTAAATGCAGCAGGTAATGTTGTTTACTCAACAGCACTGAAAAATGCAAAGGTGACCTTACCATCGATAGCCGTGGGTGTCTACTATATCCGCATCCAGCATAAAGTAACGGGTGAGACCAACTCACTGCGTTATGTGAAAATATAACTGCAGGAAAAAAGTGAAAGCCGGCGCTCTGAGTGCCGGCTTTTTTTTGGTTATTTCGCGGTAAGGACGATCACGGTTTTGCTGCCATCTTTCAACCGAAGCTGGGTGCCATCGGTTTCATACCGGTCCACATCGCGCATTACTTCAAGCAGCGTATTTTCAAAAGCAATATCCGGGCAGCTCATTTTAGTGGTCGCAACATCGACGAATTTGATGCGGCTGCGGGTTTCCAGCGTGTAACTGCCATTCATCTGATTGCAGCCGGCATTGCCGGAGATCTTTTTATCGGCCGTGGAGAAACGAAGAAATGCATCTTTTCTGTTGCCGCTCTGTTGTACAGGAACACCTTTTAATTCTGTAACTACCCATCTGTCACGCCCCCAGGAATTATCCGGGGAAAGTTTTGGACTACATCCAGCCAACAGGCCGGTTATCGCCACTGCAAGCGTTAATCTTATCATGGTTTAGTGTTTTATAGGGGAATGCAAAAACCTTGCTAAGCGTTCACAGATCTGCTTCTGTGTCTTTGCGTAAATCAGACCAGCAGCGATTTTTCCATGATGAAATCATTCATGAAATACCCCTGCCCGATATCAATGTCCTCTTCTCCCACTACCGTAAAGCCCATTCTTTCATAGAAAACTTTGGCAGGGTTATGCCGGTTAACATTGAGACGTAATTGCCGGCCACCTCTTGTACGGATGGCATTGATCAGTGACCCGATCAGGTATTTTCCCATACCCTTGCCCTGCATATCAGGTAGCACATATAACTTGTGCAGTTTGTACACACCCGGCTCCACCACACCCACAGAAGCAAAGCCGACCGGAAGTGCACCGTCATAGGCAATCACGAATTCCTGTTCACCCATTTGCCGCATCAGCGACTCTTCACTGTAAAACAGGTCCAGCATATACCGCAGTTGAGCGGCGCTGAGAATGGCTCCGTAAGCAGCAGGCCAGGTGCGCTCACTCAGGTCCCTGATCAGCGAAACATCGGCTGGTTTTGCTTTCCGGATACTGAAACTTTCCTCAGGTCGATGTGTGCGCTGGGATAACTGGCGATGCAGCCCGATGTGTTTGCGACTGAAACGAATGGCGAAGAAAAAGGCTACGATAGCGCCGGATAGCATCAGTGTGTCTGATACGTATGGCTGTAAAGTGGGCGACTGGTCCAGGAAAAGGAACCAGTCATACGCGCCGTGAAAGATCACGGCCGCCGCGATTCCGGTGATAAGCAGGGTGATCCTTCGGGCAGGATCAAATTTGGCCTTGCCGACATGATATCCCATCATCACCCCAAAGCTGGCGTGTGCAGGTACGGCAAGAAACATCCGTTGTATAGCTACCTGGTATCCGGCCTGTACCTGTTCATACTGGATGATGTAATATAAATTCTCAAGCGTGGCAAAACCCATGCTCGTGACAACCGCATAAACAATTCCGTCAAGCGGCTCATCAAACGATTTGCGGTTGAATGCATAACCACGGACCACCGCATATTTACAAAGTTCCTCTGTGAGTGCTACCACCAGGAAAGCTCTTACCGCAATGCCGGCAACGGAAGTGCCTGTGAGTGGCATCAACGCCGACTCGATGTATGCAGCCGGGTAGACAGTCAATGCACCAAGCACAAAACAAAGCAGGAGGTTTCGTTTGGGCTCACGGTTATAGGCATCCCGGTGAAAAATGTAGAGGCAGATAGCCAGGCCCGGCGCAATGGCCAGTGCAATCAACTGCATAGGAGTGAGGGTGTTTTAGAAAATGATCACCGGGGGCAGTTCATGAACTGCTTCACATCCACCGGTGTTTCGAAATCATACAACCGGATCTCCACCCGGTCGCCCGGGTTGATCAATCCGATAGGGTCATCTGGTTTTACACCCTGCTGCCGCCTGACCTTTGGTTCACGGATCCCACTGATCCAGAAATAATAATCATCGTGGTGAAAGACGATCTCCCATGTGCCGTCGTCGGCACGCGACAGCGTTGTTACTTTACCCGTAGTGCCGGCGCGGACAACGGTGTCGGTACGGCTCGTCAGCAACAGCCTTATTTCTTTTGTACCTAAATCGATGGCATCAGGGCCGGCCTGAACTTCTGTAGCCTGTTGCAGGAAACATGTGACGCGAAGTGAATCCGTCTTGACTCGGCGCTGTGCTGAAACGGACAGGGTCAGGAGCAGGAGTAACGACAGGATAGCGGATCGGGAAATGGTTGTATTCATGGATGTGTATTCATTGCAAGTTTCTTCGCCATCTCGGCGCTCATGCCTTCGGAACTGGTGCCATAGCCTGTTACGAGCACACCTTTCTCTCCATGGTGGCCCTCCACTGCATAGACTACCGCGGCATCGGCGGGGTCGGTATTTCCCTCAAAGCGATGGACTTCCGTAATCTCAAAATCTGCAACATCAAATTTACCGGTCTGGCAGACCAGGCAGTTTTCCTGCAGGTTGAAATCAAGGGTGTAGCCCCGGCGTTTGAGCCCGTTGACCGCCCCTGACATGGTTTCGTAGGTATGCATAACAATGAAATTGACCGGTGAAAGAATGGAACAAATTAATCATTTTTCGGCACTGGCCGGGTAACAGGTTCGCGGTCAGCAGCTAACGGGTGTGAGGAAAGCGTAATCTTCGCCGTAAAATGCAGTCGCGGAGCAGGTTTTTAGCGGGTAAAAGCTTAGTTTTGCACCCGAATAAAAAACAAAATAATGTCAACAGTTACCAAGTCAATTGACTTCTCTCTCCCTTATAAAGTTGCCGATATTTCATTGGCAGAATGGGGCCGCAAGGAAATCCGCTTAGCTGAAGCAGAAATGCCCGGCCTCATGTCAATCCGTGCAGAGTATGGTCCTTCACAACCATTGAAAGGTGCTCGCATTGCGGGCTGCCTTCACATGACGATCCAGACTGCCGTCCTGATCGAAACACTTACTGCTCTCGGAGCTGAAGTTAAGTGGAGCTCATGTAATATCTTCTCCACGCAGGATCATGCTGCTGCGGCCATCGCTGCTGCCGGCATTGGCGTATTTGCGTGGAAAGGTCAGACACAGGAAGAAGCTGACTGGTGCATTGAACAGACATTGTTCTTCGGTAGTCAGGATAAACCACTTAACATGATCCTTGACGACGGTGGTGATCTGACCAACATGGTTCTTGATACTTATCCTGAACTCGTTCAGCATGTTCGTGGTATTTCTGAAGAAACCACAACGGGCGTTCACCGTCTTTACGAAAGAGTGGCCAAGGGCACACTTCCTATGCCAGCGATCAATGTAAATGACTCTGTAACAAAATCAAAATTCGATAACAAATATGGCTGTAAAGAATCACTCGTGGATTCAATCCGCCGTGCTACAGATGTTATGCTTGCCGGTAAGATCGCTGTAGTAGGCGGTTACGGTGATGTAGGTAAAGGGTCCGCTGCTTCTCTTGCTGGTGCAGGATGCCGTGTGATCGTTACCGAGATCGATCCTATCTGCGCGCTGCAGGCTGCAATGGACGGTTTTGAAGTAAAGAAAATGATCGATGCCGTAAAAGAAGCAGACATTGTTGTAACAGCTTCCGGTTGCCGCGATCTTATCACCGGCGAACACTTCAAGGCAATGAAAGATAAAGCCATCGTTTGTAACATCGGCCACTTCGATATCGAGATCGATATCGCATGGCTCAACACCAACTATGGTCATACAAAAGATACCATCAAGCCACAGGTTGATATTTACAACGTTGATGGCAAGGATATCATCATCCTGGCTGAAGGCCGGCTGGTTAACCTCGGCTGTGCTACCGGTCACCCATCATTCGTAATGAGCAACTCCTTCTCTAACCAAACCCTTGCCCAGATCGAGCTCTGGCAGAATCACAAGAGCTACGAAAACAAGGTATATGTTCTTCCAAAAAAACTGGATGAAAAGGTTGCGCGTCTCCACCTCGCAAAGATCGGTGTGGTACTGGATGAACTGACTACTGCGCAGGCTGACTATCTCGGTATTGCAAAAGAAGGTCCGTTCAAATCTGAACTGTATCGTTATTAAGACATACACCCTCCTTAAGAAAGCGTCTCAATTGAGGCGCTTTTTTTGTTCAATACTTTCTCACGCTTTTCATTTAATAACATCTTTGCGGCTTTGCGAGAAATTTTACGCAAATACGTAATCACGGGATCAAGGCAGGCAGCCAGAGCGCGGTGTATCGTAAAATTTCGCTGCCAAATTAACAGCCAACTATTTTTCATCATAGCATCGTGATATAGAGTTGGATAGCGTGTCATCGTAAAAGCACGTACTGCCGAACGCTAGGTGCTTCTGAAAAACCGGCTTAGTTTTACACTTCCAACGCAGCGGATCATGAAAAGCCTTCCGTCCGTACCCTCCGCTGCAGCGCTTCCATATTCTCTGAAAGCCGTTCCAAGCATCCCTGATAACCCTACTATCCAAACCCCTCGGGTCGGCATTGTTTTACCCTAAAATGAAAACGATGTTGAGAAAATCTTTCTATGGCAATGCCTTGCTGGCTGCTCTGACGCTGCTGTCAATGAACAATGTCTTTGCAGGAACAATCACACCGGCATTTCTTTCACCTGATTCAAGCCTCCCAATCCGGTCATTCAGACTTACCAGCGATAATACTATTGCTAAACCAGCAATTGCTACACACCGCCACGCAAGGGATTTCAATACGCAATACCTTCGGCAGAATGAGCATATGCTCCATGCAATACGCGAGAGGAGCTCAAATTATTTTGCGATCATGGACAGCGTGTTCACCCGCTTCGGCATTCCCACTGAAGTGAAGTACCTCGCCATTGTTGAATCCCAACTGAAGCCACGCATACGGTCCAGGGCTGGCGCCGTTGGTGCATGGCAACTTATGCCGGTTACAGCACGTCATTTTTCCCTAAGAGTAAATAAATACCAGGATGAGCGGACTGATTTTTATAAAAGCACCGTTGCCGCTGCCAAATACCTCAAGTATCTATATAAAATATTCGATGACTGGTTGCTGGTAATGGCTGCTTACAACGGTGGCCCCGGCACTGTATTTAAAGCCATACGCAAATCAGGCAGCCGTGATTTCTGGAAACTCCAGCAATTCCTGCCGGCTGAAACAAGAGGTCATGTGAAGAAATTTATCAGCACGCATTACTTCTTCGAAGAAGGCGGGAGCATTGTTACACTCACGAAAGCCGAGAGATTGAAATATGAGGTAGCAATGATGGAATGGGAGAAGGAGAGTAGTTTATGCGAGCTTGCTGAATAAACCCAAAACTTAAAAGTCAAAATTTTAAAGTTTTGACTTCTAAGTTTTGAGTTTTGAATTTGAATATTATTTCATCTTTTTCTTCAAATTCTCATCGATCGCATCAAGGAACTCTTCGGTATACAGGTAATCTTTCCCATGTGATACCTTGTTTCCGTGGATACACACGGCCAGGTCTTTTGTCATCTTGCCCTGCTCCACGGTTTCGATGCACACCGCTTCCAGCTTATTGCTGAAGTCGATCAGCTCCTGGTTATTGTCCAGCTTGCCACGGAATGCCAGTCCCCGCGTCCATGCAAAGATTGAAGCGATCGGGTTGGTGCTGGTTGGCTTCCCTGCCTGGTGCTCACGGTAGTGGCGCGTTACCGTACCATGGGCCGCTTCCGCTTCCATCGTTTTTCCGTCTGGCGTTACCAATACGGATGTCATCAGGCCGAGGGAACCGAAGCCCTGTGCTACAGTGTCACTTTGTACATCACCGTCATAATTCTTACAGGCCCATACAAAATTGCCATTCCATTTCAGTGCACTGGCCACCATATCATCGATCAGGCGATGTTCATATACGATCCCCGCTTTATCAAATGCGGCCTTGAATTCATTCTGGTAAATGTCTTCAAAGATGTCTTTGAAACGGCCATCATATTTTTTAAGAATGGTATTCTTGGTCGACAGGTAAAGTGGCCAGCCTTTGGAAAGCGCCATGTTAAAGCAACTTCTTGCAAAACCCTGGATGCTCTCGTCGGTGTTGTACATGCTCATCGCAACGCCATCGCCTTTGAAGTTGAAAACTTCAAAGGTCTGAGGTTCGCCACCGCCTTCCGGTGTAAAGGTCATGGTTAATTTCCCTTTGCCCTTGATAACGGTATCGGTTGCACGGTATTGATCACCGAATGCATGACGGCCCACGATGATCGGTGCTGTCCAGTTTGTAACCAGTCGCGGGATGTTGCTGATCACGATCGGCTCGCGGAACACCGTTCCATCAAGGATATTGCGGATCGTACCATTTGGGCTCTTCCACATTTGTTTGAGGTTGAACTCCTTTACCCTTGCTTCATCCGGTGTGATGGTGGCGCATTTGATACCAACACCATATTCGCGGATAGCATTGGCTGCGTCTATCGTGACCTGGTCATTGGTCTGGTCACGGTATTCAATGCCAAGGTCATAGTATTTAATATCCACTTCCACGTAGGGAAGGATCAGTTTATCCTTGATGAATTTCCAAATGATCCGGGTCATCTCATCGCCATCCAACTCAACGACAGGATTGGCAACTTTAATCTTCTGGGCCATAAATGTGGTTTTTTGGTTAAAAATCTTCAATCCGGCCGCGAAGGCCGGGTCGCAAATCTACAATTTATGTCATGGATTTTGTCAATGAAAACCAGATAATTGTATCTCAAAACCGCGTCACGGCAAAGAAATGGCTTGATTTTGGTCAAGTTCCCGGGTAAGTCAACAAGCTATCATTTTATGGACGCATCAATGCAATTTCTGGCCTACCTGCGCAGGTTCGTGAACGTGACCGATGAGGAATTTGCGAAATGTCTTGTGCCGATCCTCCGGCTGAGAAGATTTGGCAAACGCGAGTTTGTTACCCGGGAAGGTGAGGTGGAAAATCATTTCAATTTTATCGTCAAGGGACTCATTCGCAAATACTACAAGAAGGGGCAGGTGGAGACCAATACACAGATATCTACGGAAGGCCACATCATCCTCAGCCAGGAGTCTTTTCACAGCCGAAAGCCTTCTGAATATTACATCGAGACCATCGAGCCCTCGGTTGTCGTATCAATCCGGTACAATGATCTTGAAGAGCTCTATACCAAGTCAAAGAAAATGGAACACCTGGGCCGGCTTGTCATAACCCATACCATGGTGTTGAAAGACAACTGGCAGATGCAGATGATCAAGATGACGCCCCGGGAGCGCTTCCTGAACTTTGTGATGAAGAACCCGGAATTGTTGCAACGTGTACCCCAAAAATACCTGGCGAGTTACCTGAACATAAAACCGGAAACATTCAGCCGGTTCAAGCACCTCCTGCGCAATCATTCCCGTGCAGCCGTGGATTAATTAATCACACGTTGACTACCAGCACAGGTATACGCAGTTCATGGCGAACGGTGTTCACCGTTTCTCCGTAAACAAAATCACGGAAGCTACCATGACCATGTGCGCCAATGACGAGCATATCGGCTTCGCTTTCCGTGACCAGTTTCACGATCTCGCGTGCCCTGCTGCCAAAGCCAACCTTTGCCACGGCAGCGAATCCCCGCTCCTGTAATTGAAGTGCATAATATTCCAGGTTCTGTTTGTCTTTCAGCGTTTCCATGTCATCACTATCATGTTCATACAAGCGCGCAGGTACGCTTTCCACGATATGAAGAAGCGTGTAAACAGTGTCCTTGCCACCCTGGCCGAGTGCGTGGGACAAAAGTTTTTCATCACTGTTGCTGAAGTCGAGCGCGATGGCGATGCGCCTGTAGGTAGGTATGGTCAGCGTCTGGATAGACCCTGCTTCCCGGTGTAATTGCACCTGCATGGCGCTCCAGCGTTTTTTTGTCAATGGATAAATGATGGAAATAAGGAGAAGGGAAATAAATAAAATGCCCCCGATGATGATCACAATTTTCCAGAACACGCTTCCACCTTCAGTGAAATAATCCGCTGCCTGGCCGATCACCATGCTCAGGTTGAGGTAAACAAGGACGGCAGTTATCAGCCATGCCGCCACTTTGACTATAGGTTTGATGGCGAAGCTGCCCATGGTTTTTTTATCACTGACAAAATGAATCAGTGGAATAATAGCGAAGCCTAGCTGCAGGCTGAGTATAACCTGGCTCAGGATCAGTAATTCATCGATGTTGTCTTCACCATTGATGAGGATAACGATAACGGCAGGGATGATGGCAACGAGCCGGGTCAGCAATCGACGCATCCATGGGTTGATGCGCAGCCTCAGGTATCCTTCCATTACGATCTGACCAGCAAGCGTACCCGTGACGGTGGAGCTTTGACCTGCAGCGATCAGCGCTACTGCAAAAAGGATAGGAGCAAGGCTGCCCAATTCCTGCAGCAGCATGTGTGCATCTTTGATCTCTGCCACATCGGTCCGGCCGGTCTTGTAGAAGACGGCAGCGGCAAGAACCAGGATAGCTGCGTTAACAAAGAACGCCAGGTTGAGTGCGATCGCACTGTCAACGAAGTTCAGTTTCAGTGCTTTTTTTATGCCTTCCTTCGTGCGTTTGATCTTCCTGGTCTGAACAAGTGCAGAGTGCAGATAAAGGTTATGCGGCATCACGGTAGCACCGATGATACCGATAGCGATGTACAGGGCCTGTTGATCAGGGATATGCGGCACAAAACCAGTGGCAACTTCGGCCAGGTCCGGCTTTGCCATCAGGATCTGTATGAGGAATGAAACACCAATGATGAAGACGAGACCGATAATAAACGCCTCCATCTTACGCATTCCAAGCCGTTGAAGCACGAGCAGTAAGAATGTATCCAGTACGGTAATAAGCACAGCCCAGAGCAATGGCATGCCGGTAAGCAACTGGATGCCGATGGCCATACCAAGTACTTCGGCAAGATCGGTGGCGGCTATGGCAATTTCTGCAAGAATATACAAGGCGAAGTTTACCGGTCGCGGGTATGTTTCGCGATTTGCCTGTGCCAGGTCCCGACGGCGGACAATACCAAGTCTTGCAGAGAGGCTT
Source organism: Bacteroidota bacterium (assembly GCA_023430465.1). Lineage (GTDB taxonomy): Bacteria > Bacteroidota > Bacteroidia > Chitinophagales > Chitinophagaceae > JAEZAM01. The sequence continues at coordinate 22,617 of JAEZAM010000048.1, forward strand.
TGCAATAGCAGGGCCATGAGGTTGCTCATGAGCAATACCCAGATCAGCGTATAACCATACTTACTGCCGCCCGCAAGATCGGTGGCCCAGTTACCCGGATCCATGTAACCTACGCTTACGAGGTAAGCAGGCCCGAAGAAGGCCAGCATCTTGCGTGTCACAGATCGTTGAGGGGAGGTGGTATCAACCGTTTCATGCACCTCGCTCAGGGAGTTGTCAACATCGTGCTTAGTCATCGTATTTTACAAAAATATTTTTAGCCAGTTCCCCGCTGATGGTAGTGGGCGACTGCTGCCGGATCTTCACTTCAAGCGACTGGTCATAACTGAATTTCTTTTTCACTTCAAGCTGGGTGCCTATCCTGATCTTTTTGTGTCCAAGCAGCTCCAGCATTTCTGAGCTCTGATCGCTTACATAGCAAACAGTTCCTGTAATGTTCAAGGGCAGTTCCTGCAATGGCACCTGGATGCTCGTCTCGATCTTACCATTGGCATCGGGAATAGGATCGCCATGAGGATCGAAGCGGGGAAAACCGAGAAACTCATCCAGCTTGTTGATAAGCTTTTTGCTGCTCACGTGTTCGAGATCTTCAGCTACTGCATGCACTTCATCCCAACTGAACTTTAATTTTTCCGCAAGAAAGAACTCCCACAACCGGTGACGCCTGATAATGATGAGGGCAAGTTTCTTTCCTTCGGCTGTGAGCGTGAAACCACGATAGGCCTGATAATTGACAAGCTTTTTTGTGCGTAATTTTTTCATCATGTCCGTTACCGAAGCAGGCCGGGTACGCAACTCGGCGGCAAGTTCGTTCGTGGTAACAGGCCCATCACCCTGGAGATGATAGATGGCTTTTATATAATTTTCTTCGCTGGTAGAATAATTCAACAAAGCTAAATTTATTTTTAGACAAACCTAAAAAATCAAATTGAAATGGCAAAATTTAGCCTTGGTACTAAACTGGAAACGCTTAATTTGCCTGTCCAACAGCACCCCATGAGCAAATACATGATGTTCGTTCTATGCCTGACGGCACTGCTTGCTTTTTCGTCGTGCAAGTCAAAAAAGAAATCGCTTTCCGGTGATGAGCCTGTAGAGGTGAGTGATTTCATCGATTTCTTTCCCGAAATAAAGGGTGCGGTAAACTTCAGCGATACTTCGGTGGTAAGGAAAGACAATGATTCCCTGCTTATCAGCTACCCGGTCTTCACCCAGTTTGTTCCAGATACGGCCGTCGCTGCGATTTTCGGGAAAAATGTAAAACCTAAGCTTTATCCGCTGGCAAAGGTGAAAGGTGATGAAACCTACCTGTTTGTAAAAGGAAATGCCGCTGGACGCAAAACTATTTTCGTTGCCGCTTTTGACAAGAAGGATAAGTTCATCGCCGCCATGCCGGTGATCGGCAGCAATCGCCGGTCGGGTACGCAGTACACCGCTTCCATGGATACCAGGTACAACATCTATAAAAATATCGCCCGCAAAAACACCGATGGTTCTGTTAGTGAAGGGCGGGAAGTGTTTGTGCTGAATACCGGTGCGGGGAAATTCATGCTCATCATGGCCGATGCCGTCGGCGAGGAAGAAGGTGAAGTGATCAACCCGATCGATACACTTACCCGCAAACAAAAATTCACTGGCGATTACGGCAGTGCCAAAACCTCACTTTTCTCTTTCCGTGATGCCCGTCGGGAGGACCGTCTGAATTTCTTTATTCATTTTGAGAAAAATAACGGTGAGTGTACCGGCGAATTGAAAGGGGAAGCGATTATGCGTGGCGCCAACAAAGCCGAATATCGCGTTGCCGGTGATCCATGCGCTTTGCAATTTACATTCAGCGGTAATGCAGTTACCGTAAAGGAGATCGCTGCCTGCGGCAATCGCCGCGGTCTGCGCTGCCTCTTTGATGGGGTTTATACCAAAAGAAAAGAGGCAAAAACCAGTACCAAAACCGATAAAAAATAGCTTGCATAGCACCAGGGAGGCATTTATAAATTAAACTTTAACTTGCGCCTTCGTGTAAAAACAACACATTTATGAGTTTTACTAATTTCTCCGTTCCGTACACTATCGAACAGAACTATTCAAAGAAGGTTGCTTATTTCTCCATGGAGTTTGCCATTCATCAGCCGTTGAAGATATACAGTGGTGGCCTTGGCTTCCTCGCCGGTTCTCATTTGCGCAGCGCATACGAGTTGGGACAGAACATGATCGGCATAGGCATTTTATGGAAATACGGATATTATGACCAGGAGCGTCACCAGGATCAAACCCTGGATGTGGCCTGGAATGAAAAATCATACAGCTTCCTGGAAGATACCGGGATCAAATTCCAGATCAATGTGCACGAGCACCCCGTTTGGGTAAAGGTGTTTTATCTGAACCCTGAAACCTTCAAATCGGCACCACTGTTCCTGCTTAGCACCGATGTGCCGGAGAACGATTATGTATCACAAACCATCACACATCGGTTGTACGATGCGAATGTGGCCACCAAAGTGGCGCAGTTCATCCTCCTTGGCGTGGGCGGTGCAAAACTCGTGGACATCATCGGCTTCAATCCTGAGCGCTATCACCTCAATGAAGCGCATGGTCTTTCCGCTGCATTTTACCTTTATAGCAAGTTCAACCGGAAGATCGAGGAAGTCCGCAGGCGCCTGGTGTTTACAACACATACACCTGAAGAAGCGGGCAATGAGAAACATGATATTTACCTCTGCCATAAGATGAGCTATTTCTGTGGTCTTACCGTGGATGAGGTAAAAAAACTGACGGGTAACCATGAAGACTCATTCAACCATTCACTGGTGGCACTTCGTTTTGCTCACCTGGCCAATGCCGTGTCGCAGTTGCATGGTGAAGTATCCCGCGCCATGTGGCATAAATATGAAGGCATCTGTGATATCATTGCTATCACGAATTCCCAGAACTACAGGTACTGGGCGGATAAACAACTCTATCGTTTCCGCGAAGCGGGGGATGATTATGGTATGGATGACCGCAAAAAATACCTGAAGAAACGCGCCTTCGAGATCGTCGCCGATCAGACAGGCAAGATTTTCAACCCCGATGTGTTTACGATCGTATGGGCAAGGAGATTCGCAGGCTATAAGCGTGCGGGACTTATCACCCAGGACGAGCGCCGTTTCGAGCGACTGTTGAGCAATACTGAATTTCCTGTGCAGATCATCTGGGCTGGTAAGCCTTACCCGGTAGATCATCCTGCCATCAGCGAATTCAATGAACTGGTGCATTTAAGCAAACGGTACAAAAATGTTGCGGTCCTTACCGGCTATGAACTCGCGCTCTCGAAGCGATTGAAACAGGCGGCCGATTGCTGGCTGAATAATCCACGTGTACCGAGAGAGGCCTCCGGTACCAGCGGCATGACCGCAGCGATGAATGGTGCCATCAATTTCTCTACAGATGACGGCTGGATCCCTGAATTCATCAACCATGGACACAACGGGTTCGTGGTGCCGAAAGCGGATTATGAAAACATGTCGGTGCATGACCAGGATATGTATGACCTGGATAAACTTTATGACATTCTTGAAAATGAGATATTGCCGTTGTACTACCGCAATTATTCCACGTGGCGCCAGATCATAAAGAATAGCATGCAGGACGTCCGGTTCCAATTTGAAAGCAACCGGATGGCACATGAGTATTATGATCAGCTTTACAAATAAAAGGGGAGTAAAAAGTAAAAACTGAAAATTAAAAACTTAGAACTTATAATGTTTGAATTTTCCAGTTTCGAGTTTTGAGTTTTCAGCTATCAGGATTTTCCTGTGTAAACTGCCCGATCATGTTATCGATATCAAGTGCTCCAGACTGGAAGCTTAGTAACTTCCTGATCACCTGTTCTACCACGGCATCCGGGCAGGAAGCACCGCTGGTGATCAGCACGGTCAATGGCTTTGTGGCGGGCAGGTAGTTGTTTGTCAGCAATTCCTGGTGCCGGTGAAAATCATAATGGAGGATCTGATCCGCCGAGAGAAGTTTCATCGCGTCATTGATAAAATAGGTGGGAAGTTTTTCTTCGCAAAGCTCAACAAGGTGAGAAGTGTTGGAGGAATTGTAACCGCCAACTACAAGCGCCAGATCTGCATCTACCGCTAACATGCCTGATACGGCGCTTTGGTTATCGTTGGTGGCATAGCAGAGTGTATCCCGGGTATCGGCAAATCGCGCACCCACTTCATTTTCAGCAAGCGAATATTTTTCTATCATTGTGCTCCGCAGGAAGTCGGCGATTGCCTGTGTATCGCTGGCAAGCATCGTGGTTTGGTTTACCACACCGATCCGTTGAAGGTCCCGCGCCGGTACGAAGCCGGCAGAATATTGACCATTGAACTCCTTGTAAAACTCTTCAGCTCCTCTTTCGCCACGGATAAACGCCGCGAGCTTTTGCGCCTCCGCCATATTTTCTACCACTACGGCCGGAGCACCAGCGGCAGCATGAGAAAATGTAGCCCTTGTCTCCTCATGTTTTGGCTTGCCGTGTATAACGATCGTGTAATCTTTCTTTGCAATGACCTCACTGCGGTTCCAGACCTTTTCGACGAAGGGGCAGGTGGTGTTATAATTTTCTACCGGAATACCGATGGCACGAAGCTTTGATTCGATCTCGAGTGTGGTACCAAAAGCGGGAATCAGTACAACATCCTCCGCGGTCAGTTCACCGAAAGGAATCAGTTGTTTTCCATAAGTATCCTGGAGGAAGCTGATGCCATGTGCACGAAGATCGGCGTTGACCTGGGGATTGTGTATCATTTCGGATAGCATGTAGATCCGCTTGCCCGGATTTTCCGCTACGGTACGAAAGGCGATCTCAATGGCATTCTCTACGCCGTAGCAGAAGCCGAAGTGGCGGGCCAGGTAGATCCGGATAGGGCCGAAGTCAAGTAAGGTGGGCGTGAAATCTTTTTTAAGCCGGTCCATCTCTTTCCGCCTTTTTTTGATGGCGGTGATGAGGGGACTTCGGTAAAACACCGGCACGTCAAAACTCTTCATAACACAAAGATAATAACTCCCGGCCGGTGCCGCAATGCAGTGCGGAGTGCGGAGTGTGGAGTGCGGATATGGAGTGCGGAGTGCGGAGTGTGGGGTGCGGAGTGTGCGCTCAACCTCAACCTTAACCTCAACCTTAACCTCAACGTCAGCCTCCGCCTCTTCCTATCCAGGAATAAATTCCTGGCTATTCAATCGCCCGACCGGCGGGCTAAAGCCCTTGTCGGGACTACAATGTTGTATCCTGTCACCGCTGGGGCAGATTATCTCAACCTCAACCTTAACCTTAACCTTAACCTCAACTGATTTTATCCATAGCAACTTTTTCTTAAGTAAATTCGGGCAAATATTTTCTATGAAAAACCGGCTGCTGGCAATGATCGTCGCCGTTGCAATACACGGATGCATCGAACCTCAGACTAAATCTAAAACCGTAAGTATGGAACAAAAGCAAGGCAAGACAGTCGATTGGGCACATAATACAAACATCTACGAGGTCAACGTCCGGCAATACACTCCTGAAGGCACATTCGCAGCCTTTGCGACTCATCTTCCAAGATTGAAGGACATGGGCGTACATACCCTGTGGTTCATGCCGATCACTCCTATTGCTCAAAAAAATAAAAAAGGCTCGCTGGGCAGCCAGTATGCCTGTTCGGATTATACAGCGATCAACCCCGAGTTTGGTACCTTGGCGGACTTCAAGGCGGTTGTACAACAGGCTCACAGCATGGGTTTCAAAGTGATCATTGATTGGGTGGCCAATCATACCGGATGGGATCACCGATGGACGACGGAACATCCAGACTACTACCTGCATGACAGTGCTACCAATAATTTCAAGATCGCTTCCGGAATGGATGATATCATTGAGCTCGATTACAGCAACCCGGCACTTCGCCGCGCGATGATCGATGCCATGAAGTATTGGGTGAACGAATGTGACATTGATGGGTTCCGTTGTGACCTGGCAGCCTGGGTGGAAGCCGATTTCTGGGCAGAGGCAAGACCTGCCGTTGATTCCGTAAAAAAATTATTCTGGCTCGGGGAGTTTGATGAGCTGGAAAATCCTGAGCACGGTAAAGTATTTGATGCCAGCTATAGCTGGAAATGGATGCACCTGACAAAGAACTTTTACCAGGACAGCCTGCCGCTGGATACGCTGCGCGATCTGCTGGAGCAGTACAGCCGCCTGGGCGACTCGTCTATGCGTGCCTGGTTTACCAGCAATCATGATGAGAATACCTGGAATGGGACAGAATATGAAAAGTATGGTAACATGGCGAAAGCACTTGCCGTGTTCAGTGCCACCTGGAATGGCGTTCCGCTTATTTATAATGGCCAGGAATTGCCGTTACTGACAAAGCGCCTGGCATTTTTTGAGAAGGATCCAATTCCATGGGTACCTGATCCGGCGCTGCACGAGTTTTATGAATCCCTGCTCAAAACAAAAGCAAATCATGCGGCACTTCGTGGTGGGGATCCGGATGTGCGCACTAATATCCTGCACACCTCTGATTCAGCGCATGTGATGGCTTACCAGCGGCTAAATGGCACAGATGAGATTGTCGTATTGATGAATATGTCACGCGAAGCGGTGGTCCATTTCACCATCAATGAAAGTCTTTCAGGGTCTTACTATGATATTTTCACCGGTGGAGTGGTAGAGGTGCAACCGGGCAAACAATATGAACTGAAGGCCTGGGAATACCTTGTGTTGAAAAAATAAACTATTCAGTGTACTACCAAAAAGTAAAAAGGCTCAGGGCAGAATCCTTGCGGATTTCCCTGAGCCTTTTTTTATAGGCATTGTTGCGTGTTCTTGTTTAGTAATCAGATCCCTGATCCAATGTAACCTGGTAAGTGTAGGTACCGGTATATCCTGGATAAATCCCTTCCAGTTTGATACGACCGTTGGTGGTGTTCAGGTATTTACCCATGTCCTCTGCATTCTTGATCTCGCGACCATTGACGGTAGTGATGATAAACCCTTCTTCCATGCGGGTACCACTGAATGGTCCCCCTGGCTTGATCTTATTCACGATCACACCACCTTCGATCTGGTATTGAGTGGCCTGTTTGCTTTCAAGGGCACCCAGTTCAAGTCCGAGACGATCACCGATCACTTCAAGATAATTTGTTTGTGTTTTGAGCAACTCACCTTTCAGGGTCACTGACGCGGTATATTCTTTACCATTGCGGTAGTAGCTTACCGGCACTTGCTGACCAGGTTTAAAGCTGGCAATGTGTCCGCTCATTTCAAAACCACTCGATACCGGGTTGCCATTTACTTTGGTGATGATGTCACCTTTCTTCAACCCGGCGGCGGCAGCGGCACCTTGTGCAGGAACATCCTGTACAAATACACCTACACCATCTTTCAGACCGGCCTGCTTAACCAGTCGTTCGTTCTCAGAAGGAACGGGCTGGTAGCTGATACCGAGGTATCCACGTTTAACCCCACCAAACTCAATGAGGTCATTGACGATTTTCTTTACAATATTTACCGGGATAGAAAAGCCGTAGCCCGCATATGTTCCGTTAGGAGCCAGGATAGCCGAGTTGATGCCGATGAGCTGTCCATCAGTGGTGATCAATGCACCACCACTGTTGCCCTGGTTGATCGCAGCGTCTGTCTGGATGAAGGATTCAACAGGTGATTCACTCTGGCGGCTGTTGATGCCGATTGTTCTGCCTTTGGCGCTGACGATACCTGCTGTGACTGTGGTTTCAAGCGTAAGCGGATAGCCTACTGCAAGCACCCACTGGCCGAGTTTTACATTGTCAGAGTTGCCATAGATCATGTAAGGCAGCCTTGATCCGTCGATTTTTAAGACAGCCAGGTCACTGCTTGGATCGCGGCCTATGACTTTTGCCTTGAATGTTTTTTTGTTATTGAGTGTAACGGTGATCTCATCAGCCACACCATCTTTGCCATCGGAGACAACGTGGTTGTTGGTAACGATATAACCATCTTCGCTGATGATCACGCCACTGCCGGAGGCGCGCTGCTCTGGCTGGATACGTGGACCGTAATCGAAGAACTGCTCGAACCAGTCTTCCATTCCACCGCCACGGCTGCCTGGCAGATCATTGCTGATCTTGCGTGCAGGGATCTTGGTTTTAATGTGCACCACCGCCGGCACCGCTGCATTAGCAGCTTTGGTAAAGTCGATGGGATCAGCCACACCACCGGCAACGTTGTCAAAGAAGCCGGCATAGTTCACGGGCAACTTCCCGTCAGCACCCTGTACGAGGGCTGAACCTTTTGGTTCGGTTGCTTTGGAATAAAGCCATACACTGCCAAGGGCAGAAGAGGCGCTTATCCCGATGATAAGTAGGACTTGTTTAAATTTCATATCGGTTATCAGTTTTTATAATCCGGTTAATGCAGGATCGTGTCAAATTGTATGCCCTGTCTGTACAAAATAACAAACTGTCAGTGCGAAGTTTATGCCGTTGATTTACTTTAACAAATGATTTACTAAGGCCTTCGTACTTCACACCAAATTTACCAAGATTTACCGATAATCCCTTGGATTGTTGCTACAGTGAGGCAAGGAAATGGAGGGTATTGACCCCATCTGCAAAATCGTCGAGCCGGGGCTGCTGGGTCTGTCCAAATGGCACGAACCCGTTGCCGGCAATGCACTGGATTTCGGTATTGTCAGCGAGGCCGCGGGGTGGATTGCCGAGTGAGTAGTGTTCATAAAATAGAACACTGATCGGGGAAAAGTTACCCGTATTCTCCAGCACCAGGATGCTGTCATTGGTCATGTAGTAATCCCGGTTGAGCAGGTGGATGGCAAGGTTATAATCGTAGTTGTTCTTGTACTTGTGGTGATCTGCGAGGTAGTTGTATTTGCGGAAGGCATTGAGCAGGGGAACGAAATCATAGCCTTCCGGAACAAATAGTTTTGTTACGTTGCGGCACCCGAGGCCGAAATACAGGTGTACGTCGTCAGCAAGCGCGAGGAGTTGTTCTGTTGTTTCGCTGCCATCCAGTACGGCAACAGACGTGCGGTTGCGGCGGATAAGGGAAGGGTATTTCCTGAAGTAGTATTCGAAATAGCCGGCGGAGTTGTTGCTTCCTGTTGCGATGTAGGCATCGCATCCCCTGAGCATTTCGGCAAAAAGGATCTGGGTGGCAAGGCGGGGTTCCCATTCAATAAGTTTTCCGGCAAGATGACGGATCAGCACGTTGTCTTTTGAAGAAGGTTTGATGGTGGCGATATGACCGGTGATGAAGACGCAAAGGAAATCATGAAAACCCACGAGGGGTATATTACCGGCCATGATGATCCCAACGTTTTTTGGTGAAGGGTTTTCAGTAGGAATGCTATGGGAACTCGTCCATTCATTCAGGGCGGGTAAAGTGAGGTAATTGGCAGCGATGGCATTCGAGGCGAGGTCAATGAATTCCGGGGTGAACCATCCATTTTCGCGGCTTGCCCGGTCTTTTGCTGCAAGCCACGCATCATCAGTTCCTAAAATATAATCGCCAAGACGTATTAATAAGTCGGTCCGGTATTGTAAATTCATTTCCTGGGTTTATTTTTGTATAAATCCCTGTATATCAAAAAGGGATTTTTTGCAAAAGTATATTTCTGGTCTTTAAATTCTCAAAACATGGCAATCAAGATAACGGATGAATGTATCAATTGTGGGGCCTGCGAACCCGAATGCCCCAATAATGCAATATATGAAGGTGGAGTAGAGTGGGCGATCTCGGATGGCACTTCTGTGAAGGGCAGTTTCACCCTGGTAGACGGCACCGTGGTGGATGCCGATCAGAAGAATTCACCCATAAGTGTTGATACTTACTACATTACTCCAAACAAGTGTACGGAGTGCCAGGGTTTTCATGAGGAGCCTCAATGTGCTGCTGTCTGCCCTGTTGACTGTTGTGTACCCGACGAAATGTACCAGGAAACGGTGGAGGAGTTAATGGTAAAAAAGGAAAAGCTGCACATGTGATGTGTATAAGTTTCGCATGCTGAAACCGGCTGGAATGGATAAAAGTAGTAACTTAGAATTCATCTTAATAAAGCAGCTCGTCTGCTCAATTAGTGGCGGGTGATATTTCCCGTCGTAAAAAGGTGAAGGAGAAACGGCCTTCACCTTTCTTATTTTTAAACCTAAAAGTCAAAACTTAAAAGTCAAAAGTTGAATGTTCAACGGGAACAGTCCAGTTGAATTGACAGCTCTGATCAAAGAATGATATAAAAATTGACTGTTTTTTGTTTGAATAAACCCAAATTTTACGTTTTGAGTTTTAAGTTTTGAGTTTTGAGTTTTGAGTTTTCAGTTTTGAATCTTAGTTTAAGTTTTCACCCAATTTCTACATGAAGAAAAACATAGCGCTGGTTACGGGAGGATTTTCAGGAGAGGCCGTTATTTCTTATAAATCGGCCACTACAATCGGCAACAACCTTGAGCCTGAAAAATATGAAGTCTTCAAGATCGACATTACGCCTGCGGGATGGACGTATGAAAGTCCGTCAGGTACGAAGACCGAGGTGGATAAAAATCACTTTACACTTACCATAGATAATCACCTGGTTAGTTTCGATGCGGTATTCATCGCGATGCACGGTACCCCCGGCGAGGATGGCAAGCTGCAGGGTTATTTCGATACACTCGGGTTGAAGTACACAAGTTGTGATGCCGCCACCTCAGCCATCACCTTCAATAAACGGTATACCGTGGCAGTTGCCAAGATGGCCGGTATTGCCGTTGCCAACTCCTTGCATTTGTTCCGGCACACGCCCGTACCCATATCCACTATCACTGATCAGTTGAGGTTGCCTGTATTTGTCAAACCAAATAACGGGGGTTCAAGCATTGGTATGAGCAAGGTGGATCTGGCGGCGGACCTCCAGGCGGCCATAGACAAGGCATTCCGGGAGGATGAACAGGTATTGGTGGAGCAGATGATCAGCGGGCGCGAGTTTACCGTAGGTGTGTTTAAGGCAGACAATGTCATCACGGTATTGCCAATCACGGAGGTGCAGGCGCATGCAGAAAAGGCGTTCTTTGATTTCGAGGCAAAATACCAGGGCAAGTCAACCGAAACCACACCGGCGGTGGTTGACGAACAGGTGGCGGAAAGGATCCGCGAAGCCGCGCGAAAAATATATGCCGTGCTGAACTGCAGGGGCGTTGTGCGTATAGATTTTATATACAATGAAGCCGAGCAGACACCTTATATGCTGGAGATAAATACGATTCCCGGGCAGAGTGCGGCCAGCATAATCCCTCAGCAGGTAAAGGCAATGGGCTGGGAGCTTCGGGATTTTTACAGCAAATTGCTGGAAGAAGCGCTAAAAGGTTAATTTCCCCATAAATTCAATATAGTGTTTAAATTCATCACACATCGACCGCTCTGGGTCAATATCCTTGCAGGTATTGCCATAGCAGTGATTATTTTTTTCATTTTCGTCTTTTCGCTGAATTGGCTCACGCATCACGAGGAGTCGAAGACAGTGCCGCAGGTGCTGGGCAAAACCTATGAGCAGGCAAAGGACATTCTGGAGGATGCCGGTTTTGAGGTAGAGATCCAGGACTCAATCTATCTGGATACCGCGAAGCCGTTGATGGTGTTGAAACAGGTGCCCGAGCCGGATGAAATGGTGAAAGTAAACCGGACTGTCTACCTGACCATCAACAGGGCTGTGCCGCCGCTGGTGGAAATGCCTAACCTGATCGGGTACTCATATCGTAGCGCGGAAATGGCGCTGAAGAATGCCAACCTGAAGCCGGGCGACACCACTTTCAAACCCGACTTCGCGCGTAATGCGGTGCTGGAGCAACACTACCATGGCGGTGGCGTGATTTCTGCGGGCACAAAGATCAGGATGGGAACGACCATTGACCTCGTGCTGGGTGATGGAGTGGGGGATCGTAAGTTCACGGTACCCAACCTGGTGGGGATGACATTCTGCGATGCAAAGAG
>JAEZAM010000112.1 GCA_023430465.1 Bacteroidota bacterium
GTACTGGATGCTGGATCGCTGTCCTGCCTGCCGGAGCGAAGCGGAAGCAGGATCGGGATTCTAGATTCTGGATGCTTGATGGCTGGATGCTTTGCGCTTTGCTCCCTTTGCCTCTTTGCGTGAAACCAAAAATGAGCAGCCTCCGCCGGGGAAGTCCTCTAACAAACAAATTTTTTTCTTTTCCATCGAATTTTACATTTGCTCCCCTAATAAGGACCTATGGAATTGAAATATTTACAGCAGATAGCCGGCACACTCAATCTCTCCCTCAAACAAATCGAAAGCATCAGCACCCTGCATGATGAAGGTTCAACCATCCCCTTCATCGCGCGCTACCGGAAAGAAGCCACCGGCAATCTCGATGAAGTCGTCATTGGCAACGTCATTGACCAGCTCAAATATTTTTCAGAGCTGGAAAAAAGAAAGGAAACGATTGTAAAGACTATCGAAGAAGCGGGAAAGATGACGCCCGCCCTGGCGAAGCGCATTGAAGAATGCATCAGCGCTACCGAACTGGAAGACATTTATCTACCCTATAAACCCAAGCGCAAGACAAAGGCATCCATCGCGATGGAAAAAGGCCTTGAACCGCTTGCACGGCTTTGCTTTGACATGGCTGACATCGATCCTGCAACGGAAGCGGCCAAATATGTAAACGAGCAGGTGAAAGATGTGGCCGAAGCACTCCAGGGTGCGCGGGATATCATGGCAGAGTGGGTGTCTGAAAATGAACAGGCACGCAATATCGTCCGGAAACTATTCCAGGAAGAAGGCAAGCTCTCATCGAAAGTGCTTACCAGCAAAAAAGATGAGCCCGATGCCCAGAAATATCGTGATTACTTCGAATTCTCCGGCAACCTTGCCGATAGTCCTTCGCATCGCATCCTCGCGATCCGCAGGGGGGAAAAGGAAGGATTTCTGATCATGGATATCAGCATCGACAAAGAAACGGCAACTGCCGAATTGAAACGAAAATTGGTGACAGGCTCCAACGCTGCCGCCGCCCAATTATCCCTCGCCATAGATGATGCCTACTCACGACTGCTGAAATCATCTATTGAAAATGAATTCAGAATGGCAAGCAAGACAAGGGCCGATGAAGAAGCGATTCGTGTATTCGCTGAAAACCTGCGCCAGTTGCTGCTTGCGTCTCCGTTGGGTAACAAGCGTGTGCTTGCACTCGACCCGGGTTTCAGAACAGGGTGCAAGGTCGTGTGCCTGGATGAACATGGCAACATGCTCCACCACACCGTCATTTACCCGCATGCACCGCAAAACGACTGGAATGGTGCCTCCCGTACATTGAAAGACCTGGTACAGCAGTTCGACATACAGGCCATCGGTTATGGTAACGGCACTGCAAGCAAGGAAACCGAGCAACTGGCAAGAGGCATCGATTATGGCCGGCCGGTCTCTGTATTTATGGTAAATGAGAGCGGTGCCTCCATTTACTCTGCAAGTGAAGTGGCACGTGAAGAATTTCCTGATCATGATGTAACCGTGCGCGGGGCGGTAAGTATCGGCCGCAGACTGCTCGATCCGCTAAGTGAGCTAGTGAAGATCGATGCCAAGAGCATTGGGGTGGGACAGTATCAGCATGATGTTAATCAAACAAGATTAAAGGAAGCACTTGACCAGGTAGTAGAGAGTTGTGTGAACTATGTGGGGGTTGACCTGAATACCGCGAGCAAGCACCTGCTCATGTATGTATCAGGGCTGACGGCCAGCATCGCCCGGAATATAGTTGAATACCGGGCGAAGAACGGTGGCTTCAAAAGCCGGGAGGAATTGAAGAAGGTGAGTATGCTGGGGCCAAAAGCATTTGAGCAGTGTGCAGGCTTCCTGCGTGTGCCGAATGCCGCTAACCCACTGGATAATTCAGCAGTACACCCCGAGAGCTATCATGTGGTGGAAGCGATGGCAGCGAAACTCAACAGCACAGTACCGGAGTTGATCACGAAAGGAGAGATCAGGAAGCAGATCAAGGCCAGGGATTTTGTATCCGAAACGATAGGGCAATATACCATCGAGGACATCCTGAAGGAATTGGAAAAACCGGGTCGCGATCCGCGTGCTGCGATAGAGGAATTCCGGTTTGCCGAAGGCATCAGTACCATGGAAGACCTGAAACCTGGAATTAAGATCCCGGGTATCGTAACCAATATCACCAACTTCGGTGCCTTCGTTGACGTGGGTGTAAAACAGGATGGACTGGTACATATTTCACATTTATCAAACCGGTATATCACAGATCCGAATGAGGCGGTAAAGTTGGGACAGAAAGTGATGGCAACGGTGCTGGAAGTCGATATATCACGTAAGCGTATCTCCTTATCGCTGAAAGATTCAGGAGAACGACCTGCAGCGGGAGATGTGAGAAGGTCCTCACCCGGCAAACCCGCCAAACCGGCACCAGTAAATGCTTTCCAGGCGAGCCTGCAGGAGTTGAAAAAGAAATTTAAGGATTAATACCGGGCATAATGTGAGTTCAGGCAAAGTAAAAAGTCAAGGGAGCAAAGCCGCAAAGGGCGACGGAAAACTCCGCCGTCCGCACTTCGCCCTTCGCGCTGTTTTTGTATCTTTGCCGGATGATTGGTAGCGAACAAAGAACCATTCGCATTGCGATCCTTGATCTTTATGAAGGTCATGCCAACCAGGGTATGCGTTGCATCCGGCAGATCATCAAAGATTGGGCAACATCTGTCGAACTGGATATACATACTGAAGAATTCAATGTACGCCAGGAAGTGGCTTTGCCTGGCCTTGATTTTGACATTTATATTTCAAGCGGTGGGCCGGGCGACCCGTTGTCCACCCGCTTTCTCGACTGGGACATTGCCTGGAGCCGCTGGTTGAAAGAAGTGCTGCGCTTCAATAGCAATCCTTCCAACGTCGAAAAAAAGCAGGTCTTCTTTATTTGCCATTCTTTCCAGCTTGCGAGCCGTTATTTCAATGCGGGCATAGTGTGCAAACGCAAATCTACCGCGTTTGGCGTGTTCCCTGTGCATATGCTTGATGCGGGGAAAAAGGAGGAAACGTTCAATGGCCTCCGCGATCCTTTTTATGCGGTTGACAGCCGTGACTACCAGGTGATCCAGCCCAATCATGCCTTATTGCGCGAGATGGGCGGTGAGGTGTTGTGCATCGAAAAAAGCCGTCCGCATGTTCCTTATGAGCGCGCGATCATGGGAATACGCTTCAATGAGCACATGATCGGCACGCAGTTTCATCCCGAGGCTGATGCGAGGGGCATGAGCCTTCATCTTCAGACAGAAGAGAAGAGAAAGACAGTTGTCGAGAATTATGGGGAGGAGAAATTTCACAGCATGATCGACCAGTTAAATGATCCCGATAAAATCGTGTGGACATATGCGCATATTCTGCCGAATTTCCTTAACCTATGCCTCGGTAAACTCGAAGCATTCGCGGTAGAGGCATAGCTCCTGCTTTTGCAATTGTTTTTTGCTGCGTAGCGATCACGCTGTAACTTGATGTACATAATTCATGTACATGATCCCAGAAATCCGCCGGCAGTTCAATGATAATTTTACGCCCGCAAAATACCAGGCCTTCCTGGATGAATTGCACGGTGTTCACCCCGGCGCCATTGAGTTTCGCGTAGCCGAAACCCCCGTTTTTGTCTCCCGCAGTTTTCAAAGCAAAATGCTGGATGCCTGCGAGCATATCGTGGATGTGATCACGGATCCATCCTTTCGTAAAATGACGGATGCTGCTATACCAGAGAACCTCCGTGTGCCGGATGAAAATAATCATAGCCATTTCATTGCTTTTGATTTCGGGATCTGCCTTGACCAGGATGGGCAGTATGAGCCTCAACTGATAGAGATGCAGGGGTTTCCTTCGCTGTTTGCTTATGAGGTGCTCGTAGATGATATTTACCGCCGGCATTTTTCCATACCGGACAACTTCACCGCCTACCTGGGCGGACATGACCGTGCATCCTACATCCGCGAACTGAAGCAGATAATAACAGGCGATGGTAATCCCGAAGGTGTTGTCCTGCTCGAGATATTCCCTCACCAGCAGAAGACAAAAATTGATTTTTATGCCACGAAGGATTATACGGGTATAGATGTGGTTTGCATCACCGAGCTGATCCGCGAAGGACGGGAGCTTTTTTATATGAAAGATGGTGTGAAGACGAGGATCCGGCGGATATACAATCGCGTGATATTTGATGATCTGTTTCAGCAAACCCCTGAAGTGCAGGAGAAGGGAAAGATATTTTTCGAGGAGCTCGATGTGCAGTGGGTGCCGCATCCGTGCTGGTTCTACAGGATCAGCAAATACACGTTGCCCTTGCTGCGGCATCCTTATGTACCACAGACATTTTTTCTTGACCAGGTAAAGCAATTGCCTCCTGACCTCGAGAATTATGTGCTGAAGCCTTTGTTCTCCTTTGCCGGACAGGGCGTAATCATCGATGTAACGGCAGCAGATATTGAGGGGGTAAAGGATCCGCAAAACTGGATCTTGCAGCGCAAGGTGAAATATGCCGATGCAATAGTGACGCCGAATGATCCGGCCAAGGCAGAGATAAGGATATTTTATTTCTGGAAGGACGGCGCATCCCGGCCCATGCCTGCAAATAACCTGGCAAGGTTGAGCAAGGGTAAGATGATAGGCGTACGGTATAACAAGGACAAGGATTGGGTAGGGGGGAGTTATTGTTTGTTTGAGAGTTAAAACTCAAAACTTCAAACGCAAAGCTGAAAGCTTAAAAGGCGGTGAGACGGCCAATAGTGCGAAGCTATACCGGTTGAATAGCACTACCAATAAAATGGGTTTGGGTATTACGTTGAAGGTCATGAGCGGTGACCGGATTGACATTCATGGTAAGAGTTTTTACAATCAGAGCAACGCCGGTGGGTCAGGTGCAAATAGCCCGTTAGATCCGTTAGCGCTATTAAACGGACTTTTAGGTACACCAACAGGTTCGTCGGCTGCTGTAAGTCACGGTGGAGTGACGGGCACCCAACTCAACGGCATTAGCGGAATCGCCTCCGGACTGACAACCTTTATTTCCACCCAGGCGACCAACACTGCATCCGCTCCTTCGGTTCCGCGGGCATATATTAATTATATTTTCTTTGACGAGCAGTTTAAGGTTGCAGGATCAGGGTTCAGTAAAGTCGGCGCAAATGGGGTGCTGAAATCGCATTTCTCTGAGCTCCAGAATTTGATCGTGCCAAAGAACGGGTATGTATTTATATATGCCAGCAATGAGAGTCCGGTACCGGTCTATTTTGATAACCTGCAGGTGGTTCACAGCAGGAGCCCGCTCTTAGAGGAGACGCATTATTATCCGTTTGTCCCGAGGCTTCGGGATGACGATGGCGGGGATTAGTTCGAAGGCGTTGGCATATGGAGATCCAAGTAATAGGGCAAAATTTAACGGCATTGAACAGAACAATGATTTTGATTTGAACATGTATGATGCCTTTTACAGGAACTTAGACCTACAGATAGGAAGATTTTGGCAGATAGACCCTAAACCGAATTATGGAGAAAGTTCATATTCTGCAATGTCGAATAACCCTATTTTATATAGTGATTTTTTGGGTGATACTGTAAATATGCAAATGGTACTGGCGGTGAGCAGGCAAAGCAAATGGTGGCTAAATTCACTAGTAAGACCATAATAAATAAGAAGGGGAAAGAGGTTGCCAATAAAAATTATAACGAAGCATTTGCAGGCGTTATCAGCAAATTGGATGGGGCAGTAGATAACTTTGTATTCAACTTTGATGCAAATGCAACAGAGGGCGGAGTTACTTATGATGGAGCGAATGTAAATGTCACAATTGGCGAACCGGGTGAAGCATATGGAACCGATGTTGGTGCTGAAAGAATATTATTTGAAGAGACAAAGCATGCCGAACAAATATTAGATGGGAAGGTTCATTTCGAGAAAAATTTGAATGGCGATTGGCGAACTAATACACGTTTAGAAAATGAGGTCGAAGCCAAGATGTTTGCTTAAAAGAATTGGGGTTCAATAAATATTATACTGACAAGGCTTCTGGATTTGATGTTCCCACTCAATTAGGTTACCTTAAGGGTCTTAAAAAACCTGATGACAGAATGCTCTTTTTACGAAATGGTGCTTCAAACATAAATGTTGTAAACAATAGCAACGGTGCAAGGGGAACAGCAACTATAGCCGGAGCATATCCAACGTTAACTAATATTCCCACTGGGGTTAAATTAACTCAAAGAACTAAAAATGATAAAGTATTTGGCTACCCATCGCAATAAAAAATTTGCAATTAGGCTTTTGTTACTTCATGGGTTCTTTTTTTCAATTTTATTTGAAATTAACGGACAAAATGCAAGTCGGTTTCCATTAGGTTTTGCAGATGTTTATGTATTAAAGGTAAAACTTAGTGAAAGTCTTTTGCAAAAGAAAAGTTGCTGTGTTTACCAAAAAGGAACTCAATGCAACCTGTACAAAGTCCAAATTACAAATGTTTTATACTGTCCTTCCAACACTGTTTTTGATAGCATCGGTCTACTAAATGTAGAATATATGATTGCTCCTATTGGTTACGCTGATAGCCTAAGCAGTGGAGCGGAGTTCTTAATTACAGCTATGCCGTCTACCAGCGAAAGATATATAGCATTATCAAGGTTACTAAATATGGAATTGATCAATAATGATCCACCGATTTATTATCATAAACAAGCTTATTTGTCTGGGTTAATTAAATGCAACAAGAAGAGGAAGGATGTATTTGGTGATTTTATAAAAACTCAATAAATATAGCAATAGGAGGCTGTAAATCCAGCCTATAATACATACAGAACCTTACGGTTTTTTCAACCACTCTTCACCGAGTGGTTTTTGTTATGCCTAAAACTTAAAGAATATGGAACTAAATACAACAAACCCGAACTGTTTTACCTACCAGACAGAAGAATTACTTATAGAACTTTTAGGTGGTGTAAGAGTGGAAGGACTGGATAGAATGAGAGTAACTATGAAGGTTACTTTAGTAAGCCGAAAGCATGGTGGCTATCTGACTAATCCAGAACTAGCTGGCTTATCAGTAAGGCATAACCTCGATCTATACAATGATACGCAGGTGGATAAGTTTGTAAGAAGAGTGGCAGAGAAGCTGGAAATCGGCAGTCTAGCTCTTACAAAAGCCATAGCAGAGGTAGAAGGCCAGCTTGAGCAGTACAGGGTAACACAACTGGATAAGCAGGAGATAAGGACGGTGAAGGCTTTAACGAAAGAACAACGAGAAGAGGCTATGCAGTTCTTACAACAGAAAAGCCTACTGGAAAGAACCAATGATCGATAAAAGTGGATCAATTGTAGAAGAAACCAACCGAGTACTCATGTACCTGATAGTTACCACCAGAAAACGCGAGCCACCGATTACCGTGGCCTCCAGGTTACGGTCTGTTAACATATAACTGTTTCTATAAAGAGATCTGCTATTCCGAGGGCAGTGCGGTTTGCTTTACTATAGCGGCTGCATCCAAATGTCCATCGCGAACACCCGCGGCGTCCAGCACAACCGCCTTATCGTAAACTCCGCACCTTCGGCGCTAAGCCAATTATATCTAGCTTTGCGTGAGTAAAGAACTTCCATGAACATCAACGATCTTCCCGCAAAAGCACTTGCACAAGGTCTCATCGGCCGGTACGCCCAAGGTAAAGAGATGACCCTTGGCTATGTTGAAATTCAACCCGGCAGTAACCTCGGGCTGCACTCGCATCCTCACGAACAAATTACCTACATGCTCGAAGGGGAACTCGAAATGCAACTCGGGGCTGAAACGATTACCCTCACTGCGGGTGCATACCTCGTGATTCCATCAGGTGTGGTCCACGGCGCCGTGGCGAAATCTTTTTGCAGATTGATTGATGTGTTTAGTCCGGTTCGTGAGGAATATAAGTAGTCCTTTGCGTCTTTGCATCCCTGGCGTCTTTGCGTGAAATTGCCTGCAAAGTGAGCAAAGACGCAAACGGTGGTCTATTTCCTGGCATACACTAATCGCCCGCCAATAAAAGTTTTTAGCACTTTGGTCTTTAAGATCGTGTCTTCGGTTGCAGTTAACAGATCCTGGTCGAGAATGATGAAGTCCGCCAACTTTCCTTTTTCCAGGCTGCCTTTTTCCCTCTCCTCGAAATTTCCCCTCGCCGCCCAGATCGTCATACCACGCAAGGCCTGTTCACGCGTCAGGGCATTTTCCTTTTGGTACCCCTCTTCCGGCCAACCCTTTGCATCCTTTCTTATGACTGCAGCATAAAATGTCTTGAATGGCGAGATATCCTCCACCGGGAAGTCTGTACCCAAAGGCAACCAGCCATTCTGCTCCATCAATTGCCGGTAGGCATACGCGCCTTTCACGCGTTCTTCACCTAACCTTACGCCCGCCCAATACATATCAGATGTGGCATGTGTGGGCTGTACAGAAGGAATCACATCGATACGTCCGAACGTGGCGAAGTCCCGCTCATTCACGACCTGGGCGTGTTCGATCCGCCAACGCCTGTCGTTGCCGGCCGCCAGGTATTTTTCATACGTAGACAAAATGATGCGGTTGGCACTGTCACCGATCGCATGTGTGCACAGTTGAATGTTATGCTGGCTGGCAAACCTGGCTACCGAATCGAAATGCGCCGCCGTACTTAATAAAAACCCGCTGTGGTTCGCATCGCTGTATGGTTTTAATAAACACGCACCTCTTGAACCAAGGGCGCCGTCACCATACATTTTAATGCTGCGTATGTGCATGCGATCCGTTTTCACAATGCCGTTCTTTTTTAAATATTCAAAATTTGCCGGGTCATCGCTCAGCATCACATAAAGCCGCATTCGTAGTGAATCCTTTTCCTGCATTTTCATCAGCATCTCTGCTTCGCGAAATCCGAGGCCACAATCCACGATGGTGGTAAGACCCATAGCGAAGCAGTTTGCTTCAGCCTGTTTCAGTGCAACATGCATTGCTTCCCCGCCAGCCGGGGGTATTTTGGAACTCACCAGCCCCACAGCATTATCGATCAATACACCCGTCAGACGCTCTCCGCCGTTCATCGTCACGATATCACCACCGGCAATATGATCGCCGGCGCGGACGCCTGCGTCTGTCAGTGCCTTTTCATTGGCGATGGCTGCATGGCCATCGATCCGCTCCAGGATCACTGGCCTGCCAGGAAAAAGGCGGTTGAGTTCACGGTTGTCCGGAAACTCTTTTGTTGGCCAGTCATTCTGATCCCATCCACGCCCTACGATCCATCCTTCAGGATGTTTAGCGGCGAAATCCTTTACCCTTGCGAGCACTTCCTCCCAACTCTCTGTGCCCGTCAAATCTGCAGTTTGCAATCCAACCGAGTACCCAACAAAATGCGCATGCGCATCGATAAACCCTGGATAGATCGCTTTGCCGCCGGCATCCATTCGTTCCCGGATATCATAGATCGCTTCGAGGGAATCTTTTTTACCCGTCGCGAGAATCCGGCCATCTGCCACTACCATGGCCTCGGCTTTGGTGAAATTGTCATCGACCGTATAGATGACGGCATTAAAGATCAGCAGATCCGCCTTGGGTCGTGAAGCACAGGAAAGAAGGAGGCAGGTGAGTGAGATCAACAAAAAGATATGGAGGCGCATAGCAATATATTATAGCGGCCAAGTTATGGGATCGTTTTGAATCGGAAAGAATTGATTATAGTCAAATACTTGCCTGCAAAAATCCGCAAACGCGCTATGGCAGCAGGCTTATGTGATAACCGGTCAGTGGAAATTTCCCAACGGTGTTTTTTTTCTGCCGTGAAAGCTGTAATTTTCCGCCCGATTCTATCTCCATCTTATTGAAACCTCCCAGGTATCCGCCGGGCAACCAAGACTAAGCACAATATCCCTTCTAAAGAACTCCGGATTACAGGCGTCTGACTTTTACATCAAATAAACCAAGGATTCGTCATGCTCACGAAGTTCCGCTGGACTGACTGCAAGCCATTGCTGCTTAGCTTCCTGTCTATGCTTGCGTGTGTTCAATTATTGAATGCACAAAACCCTATTGTTACTGAAAATGCGTTAGCGGGTAATCCGCGGTCTGAATGGGATATCAGCGGGGCAGGGGACCTGAGCATACAGGGATTCGCTACGGATATAAGCGTTAATAAAGGAGAGACCGTTCGTTTCAAAATTAAAAGTGCGGCTGCCTATACCATAGACATCTATCGGCTTGGATACTACAACGGCGCTGGTGCGCGCAGGTGGGGTGCCGGTACAGTGACTGCCTGGCCTCAAACACAACCCGATCCATACGAGGACGCTACGGGTATAGTTGATTGCGGCAACTGGAGCGAATCTGCCAACTGGGTAGTTCCGTCCAATGCCGTTTCAGGCGTGTACATCGCGCGGCTTAAACGCACGGATAATAATGGCGCGAGTCATATAGTATTTATCGTGCGGGATGATGCCAGCACATCACCACTTTTTTTCCAGACCTCTGACGCTACCTGGCAGGCCTACAACGCCTATGGTGGAAACAGCCTTTATCTCGGCAGTACAAACCTGCCCGGCGGTCATGCCTCCAAAGTCAGTTATAACCGTCCCTTCGTAACCCGCAATGGCGGCGGTGGTGGTGGCCCTTCTGAAGACTGGATCTTCAATGCAGAGTATCCCATGATCCGCTTCCTCGAGCGCAATGGATACCACGTCACTTATACTACTAACGTGGATGCGGCACGTCGCGGCAATCTGATCCTCAATCACAAAGTTTTCCTTTCTGTAGGTCACGATGAATACTGGTCGCTTGAGCAACGCAATAACGTAGAAGCAGCCCGCAATGCCGGCGTTCACCTGGCCTTTTTCAGCGGTAATGAAGTTTATTGGAAAACAAGATGGGAGAACAGCAAAGCAGGTACCAGCACATCTCACCGTACCCTCGTTTGTTATAAAGAAGGGGATACCGGTGAAAATGTTTGCGGTGGAAAATGTGATAACACTTCTTCCGTCTGGACGGGTTTATGGAGAACAGGTGGTAATTATGACGCAGGAAAACCTGAGAATGCACTCACCGGGCAGATCAGTTGGGAAGGTACCACAGGTGCTATCCAGGTACCAGCCGATTATAAGAATCTCCGTTTCTGGAGAAATACATCCGTAGCCGCCCTTGGAACGGGACAAACTGCAACGTTCCCCAATGGTACACTCGGATATGAGTGGGACTATGAGCAGCTTGGCGCCAGCAATCCTCCCGGTCGCATCACTTTATCCAGTACAACATTTGGAGGTAAGACACATAAATTATCACTGTATCGCCATCCCAGCGGAGCACTTGTATTTGGCGCAGGTACCGTGCAATGGGCCTGGGGTCTTGACAGTATTCATGATCGCGGCAATGGTCCTACCAATCGCGCTATGCAGCAGGCAACAGTTAACCTGTTTGCCGATATGGGTGTACAGCCCGCAACGCTCATGTCTACTTTGCAGGCAGCTACAGCGTCCACGGATTTGACAGCACCCCAGACAACAATCGGCACACCAGTGCATGGAAATACCTATCCGCAGAATGTTCCGCTGACTATCACCGGCACAGCAGTTGAAGCAGGTGGTGGCGTCCTGGTGGGAGTGGAGATATCGGTAGATGGCGGTACGACCTGGCAACTGGTGAATGGTACGACCAACTGGTCATATTCATTTACTCCGCAGGTATCCGGCACATTGAATATACGCGTACGCGGGTTTGATGATAGCGGTAACATGGAAGTTCCCGGTGCTGCAGGAACGGCCGATAATGTTAACATAACTATTGGCAATGTACCGGTGAATTGTCCATGCAATGTGTTCACACCTGGGGCAGGACCTATCACACCAAGGGAGAATGATGGATCATCGATCGTACTTGGTATGAAATTCCGCGCAACGCAAAATGGCGCCATCAATGGTATCAGGTATTATAAGGCTGTTGGAACAACCGGGCTGCATACCGGAACATTGTGGAGTGCGGCAGGTGCTAAACTTGCTGAAGGCACTTTCAACAATGAAACCGCGTCCGGCTGGCAGACACTGACATTTAATGCGCCATATCCGATCACTGCCAACACAACTTATATTGTATCTTATCATAGCCCGAGCGGCGATTATGTAAGCACCAATTTCTATTTTGACCAGGCAGCCATTAACGGACCACTGCGGGGCCTGGCAAATGGGGAAGACGGACCAAACGGTTTGTATAAATATTCTGCGACGGTTACTGTGCCGACAGAAACATTCAGCAATGCGAATTACTGGGTCGATGTGATTTATAGCAGCAGTGCGAACCCTGACGTAACACCGCCTACGGTCTCGTCAGTACTTCCACTGAACAATGCAACAGGGGTATTGACCACTGCTAACGTCACAGCTACGTTGAGTGAAGTGATCAATCCTGCATCGGTAAATACCTCGAACTTCGAATTGCGCGGACCCGGTAACGTACTTATTCCCGCGACGATATCGGTAAGTCAGAACCAGTTAACGTTGGTACCGACTTCGGCTCTGGCGAATTCCACGGTATACACCGCCACAGTGAAAGGTGGTGCTTCCGGCGTGAAAGATCTGGCAGGAAATGCACTGGCTGCTAACTATAGCTGGTCATTTACAACTGTGGCAGCACCTGTTTGCCCCTGCACCATTTTCCAGCCAACGGATGTACCGGCTATATTGCAGGAGAATGATGGCTCTGCCATCGAGGTGGGGCTTAAGTTCAGATCCAGTGTGAACGGTTCTATCACAGGTATCCGCTACTACAAACCGGCAGGAATGACGGGAACCCGCACCGGTCATCTGTGGAACAGTGCCGGAGGCATTATGGCTACGGCTGTATTCCAGGATGAATCAGCATCGGGATGGCAGCAGGTGAATTTTGCTTCCCCGGTAAATATTGTTGCTGGCACTACGTATGTGGTTTCATATTTCAGTTCATCCGGTGACTATGTCAGCACCAATCCATATTTCACCCAGTCAGTGACAAACGGACCGCTCACAGCGCTTGCAAATGGTGTTGATGGACCCAATGGGCTTTATACCTATACGGCTACCGGTGCATTCCCAACCAATAATTTCCAGACGAGCAATTATTTCGTCGATGTAGTATTCTCGACAACCGTTGCTCCTGATAATACAGCTCCTTTGATCACGGTAGTTACACCGGGCAATGGCACTGACGGCAACGCGATCAATAAAACGATCAGACTTACATTCTCAGAAACAGTCAGCCCTGCTTCGGTGACAGCGGCCAACTTTGAATTGCGGAACGCGGCCAATGCTGTGGTGAGTACAAGTATCAGTGTCAATGGCAACCTGGCGGTATTAACGCCAACTGCAGCCCTGACGTATTCTCAGGTTTATACAGTCAGGGTGAAGGGTGGTGCCTCAGGGATCAAGGACCTGGCCGGTAATGCGCTTGCAGCGGATTCGACATGGACTTTCACCGTAGTGGATGCGCCTGGCCTTGCTCCAACGGAAGGCGCAGGTGGTCCGATACTGGTAGTGAGTTCTGCCAGCAATCCTTTCAGCCGCTTCCCCGTGGAAATGTTGCGTGCCGAGGGTCTCAACGGATTCCATGCCCGCGATATCTCGCAGGTGAATGCAACGCTGCTGAATAGTTATGATGTTGTGGTCCTCGGTGAAATTGCAATTACTGCGGCGCAGGCCAGCATGTTCAGCACCTGGGTTAATGCGGGTGGTACACTGATCGCCTTCAGGCCTTCTGCGGAGCTGTCATCTTTGATGGGCATCACCAAAGTAGCCGGTTCACTCACCGATCAATACCTGCTTATCAACACAGCTTCAGGTCCGGGTGCCGGTATCGTTGGTGAAACGATCCAGTTCCATGGTACCGCCGATCTTTATACATTGAATGGCGCCACGGCGATCGCCACGCTTTATTCATCTGTAAATACAGCTACAACCAATCCTGCGGTCACTACGCGGAGCGTAGGATCGAATGGAGGTAAAGCAGTAGCGTTCACTTATGACCTTGCACGCTCGATCGTGTACACCCGCCAGGGTAACCCTGCATGGGCGGGTCAAAAACGTGATGGCACTGCTGGTCCAATCCGCTCGGATGATATGTTCTTTGGCGGTGGCGCTCCAGACTGGGTGAATCTTGACAAGGTGGCTATTCCACAGGCCGATGAACAACAGCGTTTGCTGACCAACATCATCATCCAGGGAAATATGCATCGCAAACCAATGCCACGTTTCTGGTTCCTGCCCGATGGTAAGAAAGCAGCCGTTGTAATGACAGGTGATGATCATGCCAACAACGGTACTGAAGGTCGCTTCAACATACATAACACACAGGGCCCGAACAGTCCGCAGGATGTGAAGGACTGGAAGTCGGTGCGTGCGAGTTCTTATATCTGGCTCAACACACCGATCAGCAATGCCACTGCTTCAACCCTGCAAAACCAGGGGCATGAGATTGCACTGCACCTGTTAACAGGCGCTGGCTGTGAAAACTATACAGCAGCCTCATTCGAAAATGATCTTTCTACACAATTGGCGCAATTTGCCACCTTGTTCCCCGGTCTCTCAGCACCTGTTACCAATCGCAACCATTGCATTGCATGGAGCGACTGGGCGAGTGCGGCGAAGATCGAAGCGCAATATGGCATCCGCCTCGATGTTAACTATTACTACTGGCCAGCAGCCTGGGTTCAAAATCGATCCGGTATGTTCACCGGCTCTGGTATGCCGATGCGGTTTGCAGATCTTGACGGCTCACTCATTGATTGCTACCAGGTAGCGACACAGTTGACAGATGAGTCAGGACTTAACTATACACAATTCACCAATGAGTTGCTTGATCGCGCTGTTGGTGCGGAAGGATATTACGGTGTATTCTGTGCTAACATGCACACGGATTCGGCCCAGCACATTGGTGCTACCTCGATCATTAATTCGGCTCAGGCGAGGGGTGTCCCGGTCATTTCAGCCAAGCAAATGCTGACCTGGCTTGACGGAAGAAACAACTCCTCGTTCGGCTCGATGACATGGGCAAACAATACGCTCAGCTTCTCCATCAACGTACGCAACGCTGCGTATAAGCTCAAAACAATGCTGCCATTTTATGCAGCCAATGGACAGTTGACCACCCTTACCCGGAACGGAAGCGCGATACCATTTACTGTTGAAACGATCAAGGGATTGCAGTACGCATTCTTTGATGCCCCTGCCGGCAACTTCAACTATGTAGCAACTTATGCAGCAGATGTGATCGCACCGGTGATCAGCAACATCGTGGCTGTACCAAATGCAGACAACACAGCTACGATCACCTGGACAACAAATGAAGGATCGGATTCACGTGTGGATTATGGGGTAACTGCCGGTATCCTGAACCTTAATTCGGTAAATGCTGCGCAGGTTACTTCTCATACAATTACACTCACCAATCTTGCCGCGGGCGTTACATATCATTTCCGCGTATCATCAAAAGATGGTGCCGGCAATAATGTGACCTCGCCTGCTGCTCCTGTTGCACCGCTGACATTCACGATGCCAGCCTCTCCCTGCTTTACTGATATCCTTGCTGGTGAATTCAGCGCAGGTACACCTGATGCGGGAGTAGTCGTAGCAGAAGAAGGCGATGGCCAGGTAATGCTGAAACCGTCATTCATGGACGAGTTTGCGGGTGCAGCCTTGGATCCTGTCTGGGGTGGTTCGGTCTTCAGCCCCGGCGGTTCTACCACGATTAGTGGTGGTGCAGTCGTTTTGAATGGTACTCATATCTACTCACCCGGTACATTTGGCCCGGGCACTTCGCTGGAGTTCGAGGCTAAATTTGATCTTGGTAACTTCCAAAGTGTCGGCTTCTCGATCGACCAGGCCTTCGATGGTAGTCCATGGGTGTTGATCGGCCAGGGGCCAGCCGATGGCCAGGTATATGCCAGAGCGGCGGGTGGCACTCACCTCAGCCTGGGTAATCTTGTCGGAACAACTCACCGCTATCGCATTCAATGGAATGCTGCAAACTTCGAGTTTTATATAGACGATGCGGCAACACCCGCCCTCACCGTGCCGGTGCAAATCGCCTCACCAATGTATCTGCAGATAAGTGATTTCGCCGCAGGCGATGGAAATCTTACATTGAACTGGATCCGCGTATCTCCACATGCTTCAACCGGTACATTCACTTCAAGAATCTATGATGCCGGCAGCGTGAAGAACTGGGTTGCAGGGTCATGGACGGCGAGCGTACCAGCTACAACAGGATTAGCGATCTCCGTAAGAACAGGCAACACGCCAACACCTGATGCATCATGGACGGCGTACACAACGCTGGCTACACAAGGTGCGGCAATCAACCAGACGGCCCGTTATATTCAATATAAGGCTGACCTTACATCAGCAGATGCCAGCCTGTCTCCACGCCTCAAAGGTGTAGCACTCACCTGTTCGGATCCTGTTACTCCTCCGGTGGTGACGGTGCAGCCAACACCGCAATCTGTATGTGTTGGAGCAAATGCCAGCTTTACCAGCAACGCAACGGGATCACCTGCGCCAATGGTACAATGGCAAAGCAGCCCGGATGGAACCAACTGGACCAATATTGCCGGAGCAACCGGTAGTACTTACAGTTTCACAACAGTAAGTGGAGACAACAACCGACGCTTCAGGGCCGTATGGGCGAATGGCGGCGGAACGGTGAACTCGACAGCAGTGCTGTTGACGGTGAATGCACTCCCTGCCACACCAACCGTGTCTGCGAGTGGTGCGACCACATTCTGCGCCGGTGGATCGGTAACACTCACTTCAAGTGCGGGAACCAGCTATCTCTGGAGCAATGGCGCCACTACACAAAGTATAGTAGTGACAACAGCCGGTAATTATACTGTACGGGTTACTAATGCCAATAATTGCCAGTCTGCAGCATCGGCTGTAAGGACGATAGTTGTCAACGCAAGACCTTCACTCACCAGCCCATTAACTACCACCGCAACGAGCGATGCAGCATTTACCTATACTCCTGTAAGTTCAATTGCAGGGAGTACGTTTACCTGGTCAAGGGCTGCCGTAAGTGGTATCAGCAATTCGGCGGCTTCCGGCACAGGAAGTGTCAATGAAACGCTGGTCAATACAACAGGTTCTGCGAAAACAGTGACCTATGTATACACGGTCACCTCAAACGGTTGTACAAACACCGCCAATGTGGTTGTTACGGTGGATCCACCTGCGACGGTTTGCGGTTCCACTTCTTCACTGGTATCCTCTTTCAATTCATCTACGATACCGGCCGGAAGATATATCTGGTTCAACAGTGTATTCGATCCGAGCACCTTGCCGAGCTCAGGAGTAGTGAACTTTTATGTGACCAACAGTGTGATCACGTTCACGGCAAACAGCCAGCAGTACACGATCAATGTGCCCAATGCGCATATCAGGTTTGCTTCCAATATCTCGAACTCCACAACGCAGTTCCTGAATAATACATGGGAAACGATGGCACCGTTGAGCGCGACAGGAAATATCTTCCTGACAGGACATGCGTACCAGGTGCCGGTAAGCTTACCCGGATCGATCAGCAATGTTACCTGGACAGCAACGATCCGCAGTGATCGGGCAGGTGTGTCCTCAGTATGGAAATGGTCAGCAGCAACCTATAGCAGCTTTGCCGCAAATGCATCCATCCAGGTCAAGTCGCGTGACGGACTGCTTACCACATCTTACCTGAATCTCGATAATGCCGGCGCTCCGCAGAACTTTAAGGCACAGCTCGTGTCCGGTGCAAGAGGTACGGGAGGTACGAACTATACCGGCACTTACACCAGCACACTAACTACCAGTTGCGCCGCAGGTGGTGCAAACCGGGGCGGTACGGAATATGTGCAGACAGTGATTGATGCACCGGTTGATAACAAAACGGAGGTCAGGCAGGATGTGCCGTTCAACGTAACCGCCATGCCAAACCCAAGTCGTGGTTATTTCAACCTCGTCATCAATGGCAGCAACAAGTTGCCGGTGACGGTCAGGATCGTTGACGTAACTGGCCAGGTCATCGAGAAACACGAGCGTATCAATGCAAACACCGTATTGCGTGTGGGTGACAGGTGGAAGACCGGTGCATATGTTGCTGAGATATGGCAGGGCACCGAGCGAAAAGTTGTCAAGCTACTCAAAGCAGACTAACCCTGATTGAATAAACCAACAAAGCAAAGGTCCCGTTAAGAGCGGGACCTTTTTTTATCTTGCGGCAGTTTTACGAGGTAGTGTTAAATCCCGTGCAGGAACTGCCCCTGTATGTATTCAGCTACGCCAGCCAGGTTCTTGGTTTTTTCGAAGGCAGCGAGTTGCCGGTCGGCGCCGGTACCATTCTCCAGTATGTTGTGTACATGTTCCACGCGGTGGCGGCTGCCAAGGTGATCAAGAACGGGGTCAAGGAAATCAAGGAGCTCATAAATGAGTGCCCGCGTGTTCACTTCCTCTTCTTTACCAAAATCGATCAGGTATCCATCCACACCATAGCGGCTTGCACGCCATTTGTTTTCATTCAGCAAGGCTCGTGAATACTGGATAAAATTCAGATTTTTGGAACGGAGCATGTAGATCCTTGCACAAATGGCCTGGAACAGGGAGGCAATTGTGATCGTTTCATCCACTGTCATGGGGATATCGCAGATCCTGAATTCAACGGTATTGAAGAACGGATGCACGCGCAGATCCCACCAGATCTTTTTTGCATTATCGATGCAGTTGGTCTTGATCAGCAATTTCACATAATTATCATATGCTTCGATGCTATCAAATGCATCGGGTATACCGGTGCGGGGAAATTTGTCAAAGACTTTTGTCCGGAAAGATTTATAACCCGTCATCCTTCCTTCCCAGAAAGGTGAGTTGGTGCTGAGGGCGAATACGTGCGGGAGAAAGTATCTCG
The DNA here is from genome assembly GCA_023430465.1 of Bacteroidota bacterium. Lineage (GTDB taxonomy): Bacteria > Bacteroidota > Bacteroidia > Chitinophagales > Chitinophagaceae > JAEZAM01. Next base: position 18,910 of record JAEZAM010000112.1, read on the forward strand.
TCGAATTGGCGATGTGATTGGCCATTTCCCGGCTTTCCATGCCTACATGCACGTGAAGGCCAAAGATCAGGTTGCTGCGGGCGGCCTCCTGGAGTTCGTTCACGATCTCATTGTACCGCACATGATCCGTAATGAGCTGGCTCTCCCAATGGCTGAACGGATGCGTGCCTGAGGCGCCCATTGCCAGGCCCAGGCTGTCGGCTATCCCTGAGATCGTCTTACGAAGCAGCGCTACGTCCTTGAAGGCTTCATCGGCATCGGCACAGATGTCCGTGCCTACTTCCACCACGGCCTGGTGCATTTCGGCCTTTACCTTATCCTTGATGATCTTCTGACCCTCATGAACGATCTTCTGTTCATGGCTTTTCAGCTCCTTCGTAACAGGGTCAATGACCATGTATTCTTCTTCAACGCCGAGGGTGAAACTTTTGTAATTTAAAATCATAGCAGTTGCTGGTGTTGCTGGTTTATCATATCAGTGGGGAACGGGTACTGCTGCGGCGTACATATTCGCCCCAGGTAAGATTATCGCTTCCGTTGTCCTGGCTCATGGCTTTTTCGATAGCATAGTTCGCAGCAGTTTCCACTACCCATTCAAAATTCTCATCGCCCACGCTGGTGCGCTCTGCATCGGGCGCAGGATTACAAAAATCGATCGCATAGGGAATGCCATCACGTACTGCAAGCTCCACAGTGTTGAAATCATATCCCAGGTAACGGTTTATTCTAAGTACGATGTCTGTCATCTGCTGTAGGCGTTCCGGGCTGGGGGAGAAATCGGCCACATACCGCAGGTGATGCGGGTTACGTGGCTCATATGGCATGATCCGCACATGCTTGCCTCCAATGCAGTAGCAGCGATAATACTCTTCAAATACGATCTCTTCCTGAAGCAGCATCACCAGTTGCCCGGTTTCGCTGTGTTTCTGGAAAAATTCTTCTGCGCTTCCGAGGCGATAAACGTGTTTCCAGCCACCGCCTTCGAATGGTTTCATGTATGCAGGGAAACCGACGTACTTGAATATCGAGTCCCAATCCATCGGATAGGCGAGGTTACTGAATGACTCGTCAGAGGTATCATTGGGC
>JAEZAM010000132.1 GCA_023430465.1 Bacteroidota bacterium
CTCAACCTCAACCTCAACCTCAGCCTCAACCTCAACCTCAGCAAAAAAAAAGCCCCTCCTTTCGGAAGAGCCTGACGTTACTGTTATGAAAGAGAAAGTTTGGGCTTGATGGATTAAAAGTTGGACAAGGTTAACGGTTTTTGGTTCTCGACTGAGTCCTTCATAGAGAGTACGGGTCTCAAAAACGGTTTATAAGGTACAAAGTAGAAAGTTGATCTGGAGGAATGTCTGCCGGTCTTTCAAAGGATTGGAAATACATTTTGGACGGTTTGGACATTGGATGAGTAGGATGCAAACATTTCCGTACTGATCAACTTTCTGATCCAAAAGTATATCCACATCGAAATGTTAACAAGAGCACAACTGCCCGATTTCAAAACAGCAGAATTTACTTTTCTAATGGTAAAACCTCAATTTTCCATATCGTAAACTTCCGATCATATCCGGGTGCTTGCCCGTTTCGTAAAATTCAGGTAGATTCCGCAAATGTTAAATCAAGTACAAATACTATGGTATATTAAGCGGGAATTTTCCATCTTGCATTCGGAATAAACACTCCGACTACTTATAATACCAATATCAAAACCCATGAAAAATCACGAGTCTAACTCCGTTATCAAAGTTGCTATTGCTGACGACCATGCCCTTTTCCGGACGGGCGTAAAAACCTCTCTTTCAAGCCGCCGCGACATCCAAATGGTTGCCGAGGCTGAGAACGGAATGCAATTACTCAATCTCCTCCGCCATATTCAACCCGACGTTGTGTTGCTCGATATCCAGATGCCGATCATGGATGGTTTATCTACGTTGCCCGAGATCAAGAAGCTTTACCCGAATGTTAAAGTGATCATGCTCTCCATGCACAATGACCATTCCGTTATTTCCCGCATGATGGAGATCGGTGCAAACTCTTACCTCACCAAGGAATCAGGATCAGAAATGATCTATGACGCCATCCGTGCAGTGTATGAGCAGGACTTTTTCTTCAACGACCTGACCAACAAAGCCCTGCTCAGCGGTCTTCGCACGAAACGCACGGCCGAGTCTTCCATGCCCCAGGACGTTCAATTAACTGATAAGGAGATCACCATCCTGAAACTGATGTGTGACGAGAAAAGCACGAAGGAAATCGCTGATATCGTAGACCTCAGTCCACGTACCGTAGAAGCGATCCGCGATAAACTCAAAACCAAAACAGGCACCAAATCAATGGCCGGCCTCGTGATGTACGCGGTGAAGGCAGGTCTTGTTGAACAAAACTAAGATAGACTAATTGCTTATTGTCGCCACCCACTTTACAGTGGGTGGTTTTTTGTTTCACGGCAAAACGCCAGGAAAAATTTGCGCCTTTGCTCCCTTCGCTGCTTTGCGTGAAATATCAGAAGGAAGGCTTTTTCCATTACTTTCACCCCATGAACCGCATTTGCTTCAATGGTGATTTCCTTCCCGCATCACAGCCCATCTTTGTTGCTGACAACAAAAGCTATCGTTACGGGGAAGGTCTGTTCGAAACCATGCGCCTGCACCGCGGTTCAATTCCACTCGCATCGCTGCATTTTGAGCGCTTGTTCACCGGAATGAAAACCCTCGGTTTCCGAATTCCGGCTTCGCTCGACCCGGGCCAACTAACGAGCGACATCCTGAAGCTGGCGAAGCTAAACAACTGCACAAATGCCGCCCGCATCCGGCTTAGTGTAAGCGGTGGCAATGGGGGCCTCACCGACGGTGATAACAAACTTTCGTACCTCGTCGAATGCTGGCCAATAAACCCGCCATCACTGAACGAAAACGGCCTCGTAACGGATATTTTCCCGGAAGGCCGAAAATGCGCCGACCAATACAGCCACCTGAAATCCTCCAACGCGCTGGTGTATGCCATGGCTATGAGATGGGCCAGGCAGCAAAAACTCAATGAGGCGATCATTCTCAACGCACATGACCGCGTAGTGGAAGGGGCTATCAGTAATCTCTTCATTGTGCTTGGCGGCCGGATGTACACACCACCTGTTTCTGAAGGCTGTGTTGCAGGCACCATGCGGCGTCACCTGCTGCTTCGCTATGATGTGGAAGAAAAGGCATTGACAACGGCAGATTTGTTAAACGCAGAAGAAGCATTTCTTACTAACGCCATTCACGGCATCCGCTGGATAGGTGCTGTGGGCAAATCGAACTACCGGAATACACATGCAGTAAACATTTATAACGCTGAGATCAGAACCATTTGGCCCTGACATTGTTCCGCTTAGATGCGCCCACGTGTCAATATCTGCTGGTTTCGCCGCGACCTGCGTCTCCATGATCATGCCGCACTCTTCCATGCGCTGAAGGCTGGTTTGCCGGTACTACCACTGTTTATTTTTGATACAGATATCCTGGATGAGCTTCATGAGGAAGAGCGTGGCCTCACCACGGATCACCGCGTCACGTTTATCCATCGTGCGATTCATGCACTGAACGTTGAGTTGCAAAAGCATAACTCATCCATACATGCAATGCATGGAAAACCAGCCGATGTTTTTCAAAATCTTTTAGGCGACTACGAGATTGGCACCGTTTTCACGAATCACGACTACGAACCCTATGCAATTGCCCGGGACAAACGTATAGCCGAACTGCTTGGCTCGTTTGGGGTTAAAATGAGAACGTTCAAAGACCAGGTGATCTTTGAAAAATCAGAAGTGGTGAAGGATGATGGAAAGCCTTACACGGTGTTCACCCCTTATTCGCGGAAATGGAAAGCGGTGTACAATGAGTTCTATCGCAGTTCTTACCCGATTGCAAAGTATAGCAGCAATTTTTATTCATTCAGTTCACCACCCATACCATCTCTACAGGCGATGGGATTCAGTGATGATAGCATGGTTCAATTTCCCGGCAGGGAATGGCGGGATGATCTCATCCGTGGCTACCGCGAAACACGCGACATACCATCTATACCAGGCACCTCGAGGCTCAGTGTTCACCTTCGGTTTGGTACCATCTCCATTCGTGAGCTTGCACGCGAGGCCGGCGGGCTCAATGAAACATTTCTCAATGAACTCATCTGGCGGGATTTTTACCAGGCGATCCTCTGGCATTTCCCTCACGTGGTCGGCAGTGCTTTCCGGCCAGAGTATGATAAGATCAAATGGAGAAACAACGAGCAGGAGTTTGATGCCTGGTGCAATGGACGCACCGGTTACCCGATCGTAGATGCGGGCATGCGGGAGCTTAATGAAACAGGCTTCATGCACAACCGGGTTCGTATGATCGTAGCATCATTCCTGGTGAAACACCTGCTCATCGACTGGCGCTGGGGTGAAGCCTATTTTGCCAGGAAATTACTGGACTACGAGCTCGCGAGCAATAACGGCGGTTGGCAATGGGCTGCCGGCAGTGGTGTAGATGCAGCTCCTTATTTCAGGATTTTCAATCCATACCTGCAAACAAAAAAGTTTGACCCGCAACACAAATACATCCGCCGATGGGTACCTGAAGTTGATACCAGGGATTATCCACCACCGATAGTGGACCATGAAACTGCTCGCAAGCGATGCCTGGAAGTGTATTCCAACGCGCTAAAGAAATAGATCATCCGGGAGTATGCCTTCCGGTGTATGATTGCCGGATCGTGTGTACACATCAAACAATGTGGAGATTGCTTTTTTTCCATCTTCACCCAGGGAGATCGAATAATTATTTACGTAAAGATCGATGTGCTGGCGCATCACCTGCTCATCCATCTCCTGTGAATGTTCACGCACATAAGGTGGCAGCTCAGGATAATTGCTGAACGCATATTCCAGGCTTTGGCGTATAAGCTGCTCTACCAGTCCTGCCTGCTGCCGTTTCACCGCCTGGTTGATGGCGATACCGCCAAGTGGGATAGGACAGTTCATTTTTTCTTCCCAATGTGTGCCCAGATCTTTTATTTTATGCAAGCCTTTTGCGGCATACGTAAACCGGTTTTCGTGAATGATTACGCCATAATCCGCATTGCCATTCAGGACAGCCTCTTCGATCTCCGAAAACACCAGGTGTGTTTTTGCGGTGGCGCCGGGGTATGCAAAATCAAATAACAGGTTGGCGGTAGTGTTGATGCCGGGCAGCGCAATGCGGCTGCTGAGGATTGCTGCCGCATCTTCAGCTTGTTTATCTTTCGAGATTAACAATGGTCCAACGCCCTTACCCAATGCGCTCCCGCTGTCAAGAAGTGTATATTGATCGGATGCCTGGAAGAAAGCGGGGAAACTGAGTTTGGTAACATCAAGTTTGCCTTCAATTGCCCATTCATTCAGTGTTTGTACATCGGCGAGCACGACCTCGAATTCGAGACCTTTTGTATCGATCTTGTTATTTACAAGCGCATCAAAGATAAATGTGTCATTGGGGCAGGGGCTAAATCCTAAAGTAAGTTTCATCGTATGCGGCAACTTTATGTATGATCTTGTCCAGTTCATGATTCAGTGAAGAGATGGCTTCACTTATCTTCCATTTACTTTTATCGCGCACACCAACGGTATTGGAAACGCTGCGGAGCTGCAGGAAGGGAATTTGTTCAATGAGGCAGGTATAGTGCAATGCCGCCCCTTCCATGCTTTCAACAAGGGCACGGTGTTTTTGTTGATACCAGTTTATTCTTTCCAGGCTGGTACTGACCTCGCTCACCGTGATAGCATCAGCCAGCGGAAGTTCAAGGGACGCCATCAAGCGGGTGTAGGGATTGAGCAGCCGGCCCTTTACAAAGGGCCTTTCATCAGGGTCGGCCAGTTTGAGGTCGAAGATGGAATGAAACTCATTGTGCTCCATCACTCCTGTATCTGCCAGTACTTCTGACCGCACGAGGTAGCTGGTACCGGCTGGTACGGGCTCAAAACTGCCCGCAATGCCCGCCTGGATCACGAGATCCGGCCGCTGCTTACAGACAGCCCGGGTGAGTTGTACAGCAGCCGACAGCATGCCTACTCCTGTCACCAGCAACCTGGTATTGCCCGGCCAATCGCCCGCGTGGTCCCAGGCAGGCCTGATCTCGCTTTCCGTAGCAGCTACCAGCAGAATATCCATCCCGCAAATATCCGCAACATTGGTATTACTTGGTTAAATATTAACTTTGCATCCCGCAAATCAGCCGGCAAATTTATTGGACTATGGTGTACCTGACCAGATCGGAGCATTTCAACGCAGCGCATAAACTTTACAATCCCGCATGGACCCCGGAGAAGAATGAGGAAGTGTTTGGGAAATGCGCCAACGAGAACTGGCATGGCCATAATTATGAATTACTGGTGACCGTGAAAGGCGTACCCGATCCCGGTACCGGCTTCGTGTGTGATGTCAAACACCTCAGCCTCCTGATCCGTGAGCATGTGACGGATAAACTGGATCATCGCAACCTCAACCTGGATGTGGATTTCATGAAGGGGCAGATGTGCAGCACCGAGAATCTGGCGATCGCTATCTGGAAACAGTTGATCGCCCATTTGCCGGCAGGCGTACAACTCCATTGCGTGAAACTGTACGAAACGCCCCGGATCTATGTGGAATATTTCGGAGATTAATAACTTCGGCGAACCAATCCTTCCTGTTTTTGTTCAGCAATCTTGCAGGAAATCATAAACACAGACTATGCAGCATCGGGTGGCCGTATTTCGCCGGGAACATTTCAACGCAGCCCATCGACTGTTCAATCCCTCCTGGAGCGATGCGCAGAATAATGAGGTTTTTGGAAAATGCGCCCTGCCGCATTACCATGGTCACAACTATGAACTGGAGGTGAAAGTGGTGGGCATTCCTGATCCACTGACAGGTTATGTGATCGATCTGAAGCGGCTGTCTGATCTCATCAATGTCGAGGTGTTGCAACGGTTTGATCACAAGAACCTGAACCTCGATACAATCGAGTTCCGCGAACTGAACCCTACTGCGGAGAATATCGCGATCGTGATCTATGATTTATTGCGGCCGCATATCGACCAGGATAAGGAACTACTGGTGCGGCTATATGAAACGCCCCGCAACTTTGTGGAATACCCCGCTTAATTAATAACCCGATCAACCGCTGATATGGCCTATAAAAAAACAGAGCAGTACGATGAAGCAACTACTTCATCACTTGTCGTAAACTATAAAGAAGTGTTGCGTCAACTGGGAGAGGATCCGGAGAGGGAGGGGCTCCAGAAAACTCCGGAACGCCTGGCAAAGGCCATGCAATTTCTTACCCAGGGATACCAGCAGGATGCGCACGCCATCCTCAACTCCGCTAAATTTCATGAGCCTATCAGCGAGATGATCGTGGTAAAAGATATCGAGTTGTACAGCATGTGCGAGCACCATATGTTGCCATTCTTTGGAAAAGCGCATGTGGCCTATATTCCCAACGGCTGGATCACCGGGCTGAGCAAGGTGGCCCGCGTGGTGGATGTATTTGCCCGTCGGTTGCAGGTGCAGGAGCGACTGACGGTCCAGATCATGAATGCGATCAAGGACACACTGGATCCGCTCGGCGTAGCCGTGGTGATAGAAGCACAACATCTTTGCATGATGATGCGGGGTGTGCAGAAACAAAATTCAGAAACGGTAACATCCGCCTTCGATGGGGAATTTCATAAAAACCCGACCCGCAGCGAGTTCCTGAAGCTGATTTCCGCCGATCTCGGACGGAGGTAGGACGGTTTAATGCACTGGTGCAAACCAGACCCAGGGGTAAGTGGGTGAAAATGGGAGCATTTTTGGCGTCCTTTGCTTCCTTTAACACTTTGCGTGAAACGAAAGATTTTTTTTCCTTGCTTCTTTGTGGCATTTTTGCCGCCTTAACTACCATCTCATGAAGCACGCGTTCGTATTTCCCGGCCAGGGCTCCCAGTTTCCGGGAATGGGAAAAGACCACTATGATCAGAGCGCATTTTCCAAAAAATTATTTGAACAGGCCAATGAAGTACTCGGCTTCCGCATATCCGATGTGATGTTTACCGGAACGGAAGAGGATCTGCGCCAGACCAATGTGACCCAGCCTGCGGTTTTCCTGCATTCCATCATTGCTTTCCGCACGATAGATGGCAGCCGTCCGGATATGGTGGCCGGTCATTCATTGGGTGAGTTCTCTGCGCTGGTGGCCAATGGTACGTTGAGTTTTGACAGTGCCCTTCAGTTAGTCGCCGTCCGCGCGAGTGCCATGCAGAAGGCCTGTGAAGCCAACCCATCCACGATGGCGGCGGTGTTGGGTCTTGCTGACGAAAAAGTGGAGGAGGTCTGTGCAGCGGTACAGGCTGAAACAGGCGAGACCGTTGTACCGGCAAATTATAATTGCCCCGGGCAACTGGTGATCAGCGGTACGCTCCGCGGCATCGAAGTGGCCTGTGAGCGCATGAAAGCAGCCGGTGCAAAGCGCGCGCTGGTATTGCCCGTTGGTGGCGCCTTTCACTCACCCCTGATGGCGCCCGCCCGTGAGGAACTGAAGGCAGCCATCGAGGCCACAAATTTTCATAACCCCACCTGTGCTGTCTACCAGAACGTGGTGGCACGCGCTGTATTCGATAAAGAGGAAATCAAGCAAAACCTGATCGATCAGTTGACCGGCCCGGTCCGCTGGACACAAAGCGTGCAGGCCATGATTGCCGATGGCGCATCAAAGTTTACCGAAGCCGGGCCTGGTAAGGTATTGAGCGGACTGGTAATGAAGATCAATAAGGAAATGGTGGTGGAGAATGCGTCTTAAATTCAGAACTCAAAACTTAAAACTTAAAACTGAAAACTTACAAGCTGTAAGGTTTTCGAAAAATCAATAACGTTTAAGTTTTGACTTTTAAGTTTTGACTTTTAAATTTTGACTTTTAAGTTTTGACTTTTAAGTTTTGACTTTTGAGTTTTTAGTTTTTACACCTCCACACTGCAGTTCATCCACCCATTGTCCAGTTTAGCTCCATATTTTTTATAGAACTCAATGGCTGGTTTATTCCAGTCCAATACCTGCCACACCATGCCGCTATAACCCAGCTCCTTTGTGATTGATAGCAGTTTTTCAAATAACATTTTACCCAATCCTTTACCCCGCATAGCTTCCGTAACGATCAGGTCTTCCAGGTACAATCGCTGACCTTTCCAGGTTGAGTACCGGATATAGTAAAGGGCAAAGCCTTCTATGCGCCCATCCACTTCAGCAACCCATGCCCACCAGACGGGTCTCTCACCAAAACCGCTCTCTACGAAATGCTGATAATCGACTGTTACTGCATCTGGCTCGCGTTCAAACTCGGCAAGTTCTTTCACCAGTTCCATCAATCGGGAACAGTCATCTTTTACTGCTGAACGAAGAGTTATTTTCATCGTAATTTTTTTTGTTCCACGCAAATCCCGGAACCCCGGTAGCAAATTCAGCAAAGCCGCGAAGGGGTTTTCATTCTTGAAACTCTTTGCGTACCGGCTGTTTCTTTTGCGTCTTTGCGTGAAATGATCATAATGCCTGGTTTACATCCTTAATAATATCCTGCACATTTTCAATTCCCACATTCATTCGAATCAACCCATCCGTGATACCATATTTCTCCCGCTGTTCCTTAGGTACGCCGTAGTGGGTCATTGAGGCCGGATGGGAGAGCAGTGTGTCGCAGGTACCGAGTGATACGGTACGTATGCACATCTGCAATTTGTTCATAAAATCAATCCCGCTCTGCAAGCCGCCTTCCAGTTCAAAACTGAGCATCGCACCGGGATGACGCATCTGCTTCAGCGCCACATAATAATCAGGATGATCCGGCAAACCTGTGTAATTCACTTTTGACACAGCAGGGTGCTCCTCTAAAAAGTTTGCAACTTCAACCGCATTGTGGCAATGCCTTTCCATTCTTACCTCCAGTGTCTTCATGCCATTGATCACCAGGAAGGCATCAAATGCATTCGAGTTACCTCCGAGCAGCCGGTGGGTCTTTGTCGCTTTTGTCTGCATGAATTCCACATCCCTTCCCAGCAATATGCCGCCGATGGCGGTACCATGTCCGTTCAAAAATTTTGTAGTGGAATGCACGATGAAATCAACACCATAGCGGAATGGCTGCTGCAAATAGGGTGTGGCAAACGTATTGTCACAGGCAACGATGAGGCCATGTCGTTTCGCAATGAGACATAGCTCCTCCATATCCACGCATTGAATGGTTGGATTCGCCGGGGTCTCGATGTACATCATGCGAATCGATTTATCTGCCTTTATGGTATCCTCGGCAAGCTGAAGATCCCGCAGATCCGTGATAACCGTGTCTATTCCAAGACCAGGCAACACTTTCTGCACCAGCTCCTCGGTGCCGCCATACAATGAGTAGTGTGAAATAATCTTGTCGCCTGCTTTGAGCGTAGCGAGCATAAGCGTTGAAATGGCCGCCATTCCTGATGCGTGGAGGATGCCCTTTGCTTCGACATCCAGGCCAAACGTTTCCATCGCCGCGATCTTATCTTCTGCTTCGAGGATCGTAGGATTGCCCCAGCGACTATAGATAAATCCTTCTTCTTTTCCGCTGAAACGATGCATGCCCTGCTCTGCTGTGTCAAATGTGTATGTGCTGCTGGCATAAATCGGTACAAGATGTGCATGCAACGGATCTTTTTTATGACCCCCATGTATCGCGAGTGAACTGAAGCCGGTGTAGTGATTTTCCTTACTCATGTTGGTAGTATTTAGTACCCGATATGTGGGATTTTTGAAAGTTTGACGTGCAAAGATTTGGATTTTACATTGCATTTGCTGCACTTTTGTTGTCACCAGCGGCCAACTACCAAATGATCAACTGATCATGGCCTCACCATTTTACTGCCGGACATTTCCACCAAAGATGTTTTGACTGAAATAAGCACTGCGCTGAGCGGTTGTATTGACGTGTAATCAAAAACCCAGAATATGAGACAGACGAATGTCTTAAAGTTAAGTTCCTTTGCAAAATTCATGACCATTTCCGTTGCCCTGTTTGCGATCACTTCAGCCCGGGCACAAAAATTCAATGTGAATGTGCATGCAGGATTTGATCATGCCACACTCAGGTTCTCCAATGCATCAGGTGGTATCATTCATTACAAAACAGAACTGACCGGCGGGGTCGGTGCAGATGCGCAATTATCAAACCTTGTATCGATTGGATTGGAAGGGAATTTTTCCCAACAGGGCGTATCTGTAATTCAAACTGATGGAACAAACGTGACCTCCATTGGTATTGATTATATCACGGTACCGCTGCTGCTGAAGCTCCAGGCCGCGCGGGGATTGTCATTTTATGGTGGCCCGCAAATTGGTTTCCTGATGGCGGCCAGGCAACAAAACCTGAATTCACCAAGCCAGGACGCGAAGGACCTGTTGGAGAAAACCGATTACTATGCGGTGCTGGGAGCAAGCTATAAATTCGGCAGTGGAGTGTTCACGGATGTGCGTTTCCACCAGGGATTTGAAGGTGTGGCTAAAGATAACACCATAGGCAGCCTGAAGAATCAATACTTCAGCTTCCGCATCGGGTATAGTTTCGATTTGAGTAAATAACAGAAGCGATTATTTCTGGTAAGCCCACTTCAAGAGTGTAGCGCCCCAGGTAAAGCCGCCTCCAAAAGCAGCCAGTACGATCAGGTCATCTTTTTTGAGGCGGCTTTCCCATTCCCAAAGGCATAGTGGAATGGTTGCTGCCGTGGTATTGCCGTATTTCTGGATGTTGATCATTACTTTTTCCTTGGGCAACCCGATCCGGTTTGCCGTGGCATCAATGATCCGCAGATTGGCCTGGTGTGGCACGAGCCAGGCAATATCATCACCCGTCAGATTATTTTTTTCCAGCAATTCTGCACTGACATCGGCCATGCCCTTCACGGCAAACTTGAAAACTGCCTGGCCTTCCTGGTAAGCAAAATGCTCACGGGCGGCAACGGTCTCTGCGGTTGCCGGATAAGCCGAACCACCGGCTTTCATACGGAGGTACTGCGCACCGCTGCCATCACTGCGGAGGATGCTGTCCTGGATCCCATATCCTTCTTCATTCGGCTCCAGCAATACCGCACCAGCCCCATCGCCGAAGATGATACAGGTAGTCCGGTCTGTGTAATCGATTATCGCACTCATCTTATCAGCACCGACCACTACGACCTTTTTGTACCGACCGCTTTCGATCAGGGAAGCTCCCAGCGTAAGTGTGTAGAGGAAACCGGAGCAGGCCGCACTCACATCAAAGCCCCAGGCGTTCTTTGCGCCGATTTTATCGCAAACTATGTTGGCAGTAGCGGGGAAAACCATATCTGGTGTCACCGTCCCGACGATCATGCAATCAATCTCCATCGGGTCAATACCGCGCTTGCGGCAGAGTTCCTGCACGGCCGGCACGATCATTTCCGAAATACCCTTGCCTTCGCCCTTCAGGATACGGCGCTCCTCGATACCGGTCCTGGTCCGGATCCACTCGTCATTGGTGTCCACTATCTTTTCGAGGTCAGCATTGGTCAGCTTGTCTTCGGGTACATAACCGCCGATTGCAGTAATCGCGGCCGAGATTTTATTAGGCATTGTGCAGTAAGGTTATATAAAACGGGTCAAAGGTAGTCAGGTAGGTTGAAAAAAAGACATCCGTTATGGGAGAGTGGAGTGCGGAGTGCGGAGTGGCAATTAAAAATTAAAAATGAAAAATTAAAAAACTCAATGGCAACCCGCTCTCGCTTTCTTTCTCGCATCCAGCATCCAGCATCCAGCATCCCGTCACGCAAAGCCGCAAAGGGAGCAAAGGCGCAAAGCACCACGCATCCACTATCCAGTATCCAGTAT